>NZ_JASDDA010000016.1:0-71445 GCF_030407645.1 Pseudoalteromonas sp. APC 3495
CAAGGGTGATAAGAAAGAAGCCGAATAAGTACCCCTATAAAAGAAAATGCCAGTCAGTTCTTAACTGACTGGCATTACGCCAAAGCGGGTTTTTTAAACACACTCTATAAATTATACAGCTTGCTGAATAATTACGTTGTCTGCCTTTTTAGTGTACTGAGGCATACGGTGAAAGTTCAAGTAACGGTAGGTATCTGCTGCCGTTGCATTGATCTTCGCTGCGTATTCTTGGTACTCAGTAGGTGTAGGTAATTTGCCTAAAATTGCTGCTACTGCTGCCAGCTCTGCTGATGCTAAGAATACGTTTGCCCCTGTACCTAAACGGTTAGGGAAGTTACGTGTAGAAGTAGACACAACCGTTGCTTTGTCCGCAACACGTGCTTGGTTACCCATACACAGTGAACACCCTGGCGTTTCAATACGTGCACCAACACGACCAAAAATACCGTAGTAACCTTCGTCTGTAAGTTGGTCTTTATCCATTTTCGTTGGTGGAGCAACCCAAAGCTGTGTTGGGATACGCCCTTTAAAGCCATCGAGTAATTTACCTGCAGCACGGAAGTGACCAATATTAGTCATACAAGAACCGATAAATACTTCATCGATTTTCTCGCCTGTCACATCAGAAAGTAGGCGTGCATCATCAGGATCATTTGGCGCACACAGTACTGGCTCTTTAATCTCAGCAAGGTCGATTTCAAGTACGTGTTTGTACTCTGCGTCTTTATCAGCTTCCATTAGCTCTGGGTTTGCTAACCAGTCTTGCATTGCAGTAACACGACGTTCAATCGTACGTACATCGCCGTAACCTTCAGAAATCATCCACTTAAGCATAACAATATTAGACTCAAGGTATTCGCTGATAGACTCTTTAGAAAGCTTAACAGTACAGCCAGCAGCTGAACGCTCTGCAGATGCATCGGATAGCTCAAACGCTTGCTCAACCGTTAAGTGCTCAACCCCTTCAATTTCTAGTATGCGACCAGAGAATTCGTTGATTTTACCTTTCTTCTCAACCGTTAATAGGCCTTCTTTGATACCAAAATAAGGGATAGCATGTACAAGGTCACGTAAAGTGATACCCGGTTGCATTTCACCTTTAAAACGAACCAAAATTGATTCAGGCATATCTAGTGGCATTACACCCGTTGCAGCTGCGAACGCTACCGCCCCCGAACCTGCTGGGAATGAAATACCTAATGGGAAACGTGTATGTGAATCACCACCCGTACCTACGGTATCTGGTAATAACATACGGTTTAACCATGAGTGAATTACACCGTCACCAGGGCGAAGCGATACACCGCCACGATTCATAATAAAATCAGGAAGCGTATGGTGCGTGTTTACATCGATTGGCTTAGGGTAAGCGGATGTATGACAAAAAGACTGCATTGTTAAATCTGCAGAGAAACCTAAACAGGCTAAGTCTTTAAGCTCATCACGCGTCATAGGACCTGTTGTATCTTGCGAGCCAACCGTGGTCATTTTAGGTTCACAGTATTGGCCTGGGCGAATACCGGCAACGTTACATGCTTTACCAACCATTTTTTGCGCAAGCGTAAAGCCTTTGTCTGATACTTCAGTCATTGCTGGTACTTTAAATACGTCAGTTGCGCCTAAACCTAATGATGTACGTGCTTTGTCTGTAAGACCACGACCAATGATCAATGGAATACGACCACCAGCACGAACTTCGTCTAAAATTACCTCTGATTTAAGTTCAAATGTAGAGATCACATCATCAGTACCATGACGTTTCACAACACCTTCATAAGGGTAGATGTCGATTTGGTCACCCATGTTGAATTCATCAACATTTAATTCGATTGGTAACGCACCCGAGTCTTCCATTGTATTGAAAAAAATAGGCGCAATCTTGTTACCTAAACATACACCACCCACGCGCTTGTTTGGTACGAATGGGATATCATCCCCCATAAACCAAAGCACAGAGTTTGTTGCAGACTTACGCGAAGAGCCTGTACCAACAACGTCACCTACGTAAGCAAGTGGTAAGCCTTTAGTTTTTAATTCTTCAAGCTGAGTGATTGGACCTACTTCACCGTCTTTGTCAGGGTTAATACCATCACGCTCATTTTTAAGCATAGCTAATGCATGAAGTGGAATATCAGGACGTGACCATGCATCTGGTGCTGGTGATAAATCATCTGTGTTTGTCTCGCCAGTGACTTTAAATACCGTAACAGAGATTTTTTCAGCAACGGCTGGCTTATTGATAAACCATTCTGCAGCAGCCCAAGACTCTATAATTTGCTTGGCGTATGCATTACCTGCTTTTGCTTTTTCTTCTACATCGTAGAACGCATCAAACATTAATAATGTGTTCGAAAGGCCTTTTACTACAATTGGCGCTAACGCTTCGTCATCAAGTAGTTCAACCATTGGCGCAATATTGTAGCCACCGAGCATAGTACCTAGTAACTCAGCTGCTTTTTCTTTAGAAATCAACGGAGAAACAGCTTCACCTTTAGCAACAGCCGCTAAAAATCCTGCTTTAATGTAGGCTGCATCATCAACACCTGGTGGTACGCGGTTGATCAGTAGTTCTAGGATGAACTCTTCTTCACCTGCCGGTGGCGTTTTAATTAGCTCAATAAGATCAGCCGTCTGCTGAGCATCTAATGGCGCTGGTACGATACCTAACGCGGCACGTTCTTCTACGTGTTTACGATATTCTTGTAGCACAGTATTGCCCTCTTGGTGACGTTAAAGTATTCGGTGGTGTTTACTAAACACACCATAACCCAATACTTATAGTATTCTATCTGCCGATTATAAAGCTTTTGTGCATAGATTAAAATCCATCCAGTTAGGCAACTAGTTATACCGATTATTAATAATATGAATAGTGAAAAAAGTAAAACCAAATCCCATGAATACCTATTAAGCAGCCATAAAAAAACCCAGCCTAAGCTGGGTTTTTACTCAATAATGAGGCTATTAACGTAATACTTTTACACGTTTAATAGATTTTACGTGTGCTTCAACGCGGCGGTTTTCAGCATGCGCTTTTGCCGTATTCGCTTCATTTTTAAGGCGTTCTTCACCTAAACCTGCCGTTGTAATGCGATCTTCTGCAATACCATCAGCAATTAGCTTTTTAGCTACTGCATCAGCACGTTTTTTAGATAACCATTTATTGTAAGACGCTTTACCTACTGCAGACGTATGACCTTCAAGAAGCACTGTTGTATCTGGGTACTCTTTTAAGAAAGTCGCTACTTCATCAATATCATTTAAGTACTGCTGTGAAACTGACGAGTCATTGTTAGGGAATGTTACTAACAAGCTTACTGTTACTTCAGTATCTTCATAAAGTGTACAACCATCGCTACCAACAGCATCTGTCATAGGTGTATTGGCACATTTATCATCTACATCAGGAATGCTGTCTTTATCTGTATCAGCAAGTGCTACCGGCACAGGAACAATTTCTGGCTCTGGCTGTGGTGCAGGCTCAACCGGTGCTACTGGCGCCGATTTTTGACCAAAGAAGTAGTTTATACCTAATTTAGCGCCAACATCTGTGTAGCCTTTGTCTAAACCTTGGTAAACACTGGTTTCAGCATTAACAAAAAAGTTGTCTGTAACAAAGTGTCGGTAACCTACACCTGCGTTTACAAACGTGTTGTCATCAACAACATCAATATCTTTCAGACCAAATAAACCGTAGAAAGGACCGCCACCAAAGTGGTAAAGTGCATCGATACCGTAACGTTCGCCGTCAATATCGTTGCGGTTATTCAATACTTTGTCGTGAGCATTAAAGTCTAGGTCTGCGTACTCTAAACGCGCACTCCAGTAATCATTAAAGCGGTAGCCTAATTCAGCACCCCAGCCTGTTGACTCATTAACGTCAAGGCCAGCTTGCTCACGCATGTTTTTCCACGAAGCATCGTAATAATCGCCGAATGCACCGATGTAAAAGCCTTCTTGCTCGGCTGCGAAAGTAGATGCGCTAGTTGCAGCTAACGCAATAGCCATTGTAAGTGATTTTAATTTCATTGTTTTCTTCCCATTTTAACAACTAAAAATGTAGCTAAGCATTGCTAGCTCTTCTAACTTACCTATACAGTAACTGAGTCTTTGTTAATCAATACTTAACGCAAATATATTTTTTCAATATCTAGGATAATAAAACTAGCTCATAAAAAATGTCGATGAACACAGGCTAGCTCAAAAAGCAAACAATCGCTTTAAACCCCACACGATCACTGGCTTTTATGGAGTTATGGTATCACCCGTTCATAGTTTGCTCTATGAATGAACGTCGCTGGGGTAAAAAATGACCTTTTATATTCATTTTAAAATGCAAAAAATCATACTTAAGTACCACAAAAAGTACGATAATTCTTATCATCTTCGGGCGGCGTTTGAAACTCTGTGGCCTGCACATGGTTTGTGTAAGGGCTCGCCATCACTTTGCTAAAACGACTGAGTAGCTCACTATCCCCATGCGTAGTGTACTGAGTAATAATATCTTCAATAATATGGTTACGTGGGATCACGCTCGGATTGGCTTGTCGCATCACTTGATAGCTGTGCTCATTAGTTCGTGTTTGCCATTGCTGTGCCCAAGAGGTAAGTGCTGATGGTATTTCAGCTTGCCCATTTAACGACTCAGTGAGTGCATTAAAAGTATTGGTATAATCAAGCTGGTGTTGTTTTAATAACCCTAGTAACTCCCCCACCAACTCATTATCTTTATCATCCGCGACTGTTAACCCTAACTTTTGCGCCCACATCGCGCTAAATTGTTGGTTAAATTGCGTTGAAAAGCCCTCAATTAAAGGCGTCATCATTGCCACCGCTTGCTCGTCATCGTCACTGATCAGCGCTATTAGACTCTCTGCTAAGCGGGCACAGTTCCAACTTGCCATGTTTGGCTGATTACCAAACGCATAACGCCCTTGTTTATCAATAGAGCTAAACACGGTATCAAAATCAAACTGGTTCATCATGGCACATGGGCCGTAATCTATGGTTTCACCACTAATTAAGGTGTTATCGGTGTTCATAACACCATGAATAAACCCCACCCTCATCCAACTTACGACTAATTTGACTTGGTTGGCGATCACTGCAGCTAAAAAATCTAAATAACGCTGAGCGCCAGTGCTGTTAATCTCGGGATAGTGTCTTTGAATGGCTAAGTCGGCTAAGTTTTTTAGGCTAGTAACGTCACCTTGAGTGGCTAAATATTGAAACGAGCCCACCCGAATATGACTGCTGGCGAGTCGGGTTACAATAGCACCTGGTTGAGGTGGGTTGCGATAGACGGTTTCGCCACTGCCAACCACGGCTAAACAACGCGTTGTTGGAATGCCAAGCGCGTGCATAGCTTCGCTCATTACGTACTCACGAATAGCTGGACCTAATGCACAGCGGCCATCGCCTCCGCGCGAAAATGGCGTAGCACCAGCGCCTTTTAATTGCAGATCCCAAAGCTGATTTTTATCATCGCTAATCGCACCGAGCAAATGCGCCCTACCATCCCCTAGTCGCGGTGAAAAGTGACCAAACTGATGACCAGAATATCCCAGTGCCACCGGAGAAATCGCTTGGGGTTCATTACCGCTAAATATATTTGCTCGGGAATCTGCATCCACTTGTATATTAAATTGCTTAGCTAGGGGCTCATTCCATAACAATAACTGTGGCGCTGTCACCTTGGCTGGATGATCGCTAATTGCAAACCCCTCACCAATGTCGGTATACCTTGGCACTAATTTCATAATTAATCCTATTGTTTTTGGCTGATACCTACGCGATTGTCGCCTACACCATAAGCGACAATTAAGCTTAGCTCTTGCATGCTTAAGCCGCTTTGCTGCTGCAGTTCATTAAAGAATGCCTGCGCCGCACTTAGTGACTTTTTAGTTTGTAATCCGCCATCTATAATTTTATGGGCACGCAAATAGCTTTCTACGTCTCTTGAAAGTAAAAAAGTATCTTTTCCTAAGGCGCGCAGCGCATAAGGGCCGGTATTACCACCAAGCCTTGCACCATGCTTTTTTAAATACGCCCACAAGCCAATAATATCTTCACTTGGCCAGTTAGCAATAAACTCACTAAAGCTGCCGTATTGCTCTGCAACTTCGTGGATCATATACGCATTTTCAGTAATAGTTTTTACTTTTTTATAGTTGCGTACAATCCGCTCATCACTGGCTTTTTGCTCAAGCATATCCGGTGGCATCATCAATAGCTTTTCAACACTAAAGTCCCAGAAAACCTCTCTAAATCCGGCCCACTTACTGTTGATCACCGACCAATAAAAACCACTTTGAAAAACTTTCCGAGTAAATTCTTCTAGCCAATCATCATCACTTAATGTGACGAGTTGCTTTGTTGATAAAGGTTTTGCGAGTAACAACTTAAGCATTTTTTCAGAGCCCTTTCGCTCTACCGCTCGCTTATAAATATCACTAAATTTTTCCATCTGCTTAATACCTTACTTCGACAATAGTACTAGTGTACGAGAAAAGCAGCTAATACGTAATAACTGTCAATCAGGATGAATCTATCTATATTTAGTCACTTGACACCTAGACGGCTAAAGTGGTTTAATCGCCACACTTACCCTATTACATTGTATTTGCTGATTGATTTTTCAATAGCAAGTGCAAAGGGCTGGAAGAGGTGCGTTATTCAGGTAGCGTATGTTAGGAGCGCAAACTCCATTGAGCATACGTGAGGGGAATTAACGCCGAGAGGTAACACTTTTTTGTGAAAGGTTGCTTCGGGCGACTAGGTTGAATCCTAGCGACTGTCACCAATAACATATTTGGTGGAGAGCTTCTGGTCTTAGTATAATAAGGCCGTGCGCCCTATTATTTAAGCCCATTCGCTCTTCGAATTATAAACACATTCAAAGAGTCAGGCATCCTAAATACCCGCCAAAAACTCGACGAATGCCCTATAAGTTCGTGAGAGATGATCAACAACTTCAATATTAACAATTTCCATTTATGGACTGCGCTGATCACCCCATTTGATCAAAATGGCCTAGTTGATTACGCAACCTTAGACACCTTGGTGGCCGAACAAGAAGCCGCTAACAATGGCATTTTACTGCTAGGTAGCACCGGCGAAGGGTTAGCCCTTACCCTCAAAGAACAGCAAGCCATCGTAGAGCATGTCTGCCAATTACAGCCGAGCGTCCCCCTTATGGTTGCGGTAGGCGGTAGTAACTTAAAGCAACAGCTTGAATGGGTTAATTACTGCAACCAGCTGCCTATCCATGGTTTTTTACTCGGCTCGCCTTTGTATGCCAAACCCGGTGCAGTGGGGCAAACGCATTGGTTTGAAAGCTTACTCAATGCCAGTTCTCATCCTTGTATGCTTTATAACGTACCAGGACGTAGTGCGGTTAGCATTCCCATTGCAACCATTGAAAACCTCAAACAACATAAAAATTTATGGGCACTGAAAGAAGCCAGTGGCTCTATCTCTCAATTTGAAGCCTATCGACAAGCAGCGCCTGAACTAGCCATTTTTAGTGGTGACGATGCCCTCATGCCTTATTTTGCCCAAGCAGGTGCAAAAGGTTTAGTGTCGGTTGCAGCCAATGCATGGCCAGTGCAAACCCATGAGTTTGTAAAGCGCAGTTTAAGCGGCCAACACCCTAATCTTTTTGTCCAGTGGTCTAGTGCTATCAATAGCTTATTTTCAGTAGCCAACCCTATCCCAGTCAAAGTGTTAATGCATTTACAAGGGCGTATTGGCAGTCCGTATTTACGCCCACCTTTAACACACCTTGAGCTGACACACACAGATGACATTTCATCGGCAAACAACACCATTTTATCTTGGCATTAAATACAGGTTTTTATAATGAACTGGTTAGAACTATTAAATAATTTAGAAACGGGCGCGGTTCGCGCAGCAACACAAGACGAAAACGGCCAATGGCACGCTAACGTAGAAGTAAAGCAAGGCATTTTAGAAGCCTTTAAAAACGGTCAAAACACCGAGTTTGCTGGCGGTTTTGTTGATAAACATAACTTAGCGCCGCAAAGCTTTGAAGCCACAGCAGGCGTTCGCATGGTACCCGGTGGTTCAAGTGTGCGCCGTGGTGCACATGTTGCCAAAGGCACTATTATTATGCCACCTGCGTACGTAAATATTGGTGCATTTATTGACGAGGGCACTATGGTAGATAGCCACGCGCTCGTAGGGTCGTGTGCTCAAGTAGGTAAAAATGTGCATTTAAGCGCAGCGGTACAATTAGGCGGAGTACTTGAGCCCATTGGTGCCAGCCCTGTGGTCATAGAAGACGATGCATTCATTGGTGCAGGCTGTGTGATTGTTGAAGGCGTGGTAGTTAAAAAAGGCGCGGTACTTGCCCCAGGTGTTCGCTTATCTGCAACCATCCCTGTTTATGACTGCGTAAATGAGCGCCAGCTTGATAAAGGCGAAGCAATCCCTGAATACGCGATTGTGATCCCTGGATCTCGCCCTGCGTCAAACGATTGGGCGCGCGAGCAAGGCTTAAGCATGTCGTGTGCGTTAATTGTTAAATACCGTGACGAGCAAAGTGATGCGTCATTATTGCTTGAAGAGGTTTTACGTTAATGACCTTTTTGAGCACGCCCGTTAAAACCGCTATTGATAAGCTAGCAACTGAGCTTGATACGCCCTTTTTTGTTTATGATCTTGATTCACTAAACACACATTTAACGCGTTTAGTGGCACAAACCGAGGTAAAACTCTGGTATGCAGTTAAAGCGAACCCGTTATCTAGCGTGATCCAACGCTTAAATAACGCTGGTTTTAACTTTGATGTCGCCAGTAAAGGCGAGCTTGAGCAAGTCCTTGCTCAAGGAATTAACAGTGAACGCGTGCTCAACACGGGGCCTGCAAAAAGCCCTAAACAAATTAAGCACTTTATTGCGCGTGGCGTGCGTACCTTTGTGGCCGAAAGTCTCAATCAGGTACGTTGGCTCAACGAACAAGCGATTGCTCAGCAGTGCCAGTTGCAGGTTTTATTAAGGGTACAATTACGCTGGCCCGAGGGTGATAAAAACCCGCTAGGGGGCGATAGTCTTACTCCATTTGGCTTAGGGTGCGACGAGTGGCAGGCGCTAAATACCAGTGACTACTGTGCACTTAATTTTGACGGTCTGCATATTTTTCAGTGGGGCAACATGCTTAGCAGCGACAAACTCGCTGAGCTGTGGACACAAATGATTACGCCGTTAAGGCAACTTGCTGAGGATTTAAATATTAACCTCAAGGTGCTGGATTTAGGTGGTGGTTTAGGTATTCCCTATACGCTTGATACGCCCACTCTAAGTTGGGATGCACTCATAGAGGCGCTTGCAAAAATTAAATGCGATGCGGGGGTTACTGAGCTATGGATGGAACTAGGTCGCTACGCTGTAGGCGAATGCGGCCACTACGCCACACCTGTTGTTGAGCGTAAACTAAATTACGGCCAACAACAGGTGATTATGAGCGGCGGCATTAATCATTTATTGCGCCCTGCGGTCACCAGTCAAGATTTCCCTGCGCGTTTATTACGAGATTCAAACGCAGCAAATCAAGCAATGAGCCTATACGGCCCCTTATGTACTGCACTTGATTGCTTAGGAGAGCACCAATTACCCAGTGATTTAAATGAGCAAGACTGGCTAGTATTTAGTCAATGCGGTGCCTACGGTTTTACCGAAAGTATGCCGTACTTTTTATGCCATGAGCTGGCCGGTGAATATGTTATCCACAATGGCGTATTGAGTTGCGTGCGACAAGCAGAAGATGCAAGCCACTACTTGAGATAAAAAAGATGAATAACACCATAGCTATAAGCCAAGAAAACATTGTAGTTGGCGAAGTCGCAAACGGACTACCACTGACTATTCCTGTGTATCGTTTAAAAGGCGATGGCACCGGCCCAAGTGTGTATGTACAAGCAAATATGCATGGCGCAGAAGTGCAAGGCAACGCGGTAATTTACCAATTACTTGAGCAACTAAAAACACTTAATTTAAAAGGTGATATTACCTTAGTTCCTTACGCTAACCCCATTGGCTGTAATCAAAAGTCGGGGGAATTTACCCTTGGCCGATTCGATCCCATTACGGGGACTAATTGGAATCGCATGTATCACTGCAATAATAAACTGGCGACCCAGTTTGCACAGCAGTTCAGCGATGCCGATGATAAGATTCTGAAAACAGCCTTTAAAGCCGCGTTAATTAATGACGTTGAGCAACAACTCAACGGCCCTGATTATCGTTTAACAACGGGGAAACGGATTGCGCTAAACTTACAAAAATTGGCGCATCAAGCAGATATAGTTTTAGATTTACACACCGGCCCTATTTCTAGTCAGCACTTATATTGCCCTGAGTATGCGACCGATAGCGCGCGTTACTTTAATATTCCCCATGTGCTGGTTATTCCTAATGACTTTGATGGCGCAATGGATGAAGCAAGCTTTTGTCCATGGTGGCAGCTTAGTGAGCAACTTGCTCAGCAAGGGCGTGAATTTAACGTGCAAGTTGAAGCCTTTACGGTAGAGCTTGGCAGCCAAGAAAAAATCGATTTAAGCGCGGCACTAGACGATGCCAATAGTATTTTAAGTTATTTAAATCATAAGCAAGTATTTGTTGATGCCCCCTACAAGCCAAAATTGATGACAAGATATGGCTGCCAACTAAATGATTATATCGCTTATTACGCCCCCATGGGTGGCATGGTCGAATACCTAGCACCTCTTGGCGGGCATGTTAAAGCTGGAGAACCCATTGCTAAAATACTGCGAATGGAGCGCTATTTAAGCGAACAACCGCTGCAAACTCTAAGCTTTGATCTCGATGCAATTGCGATATTGCATTTTGCCTCAGCGAGTGTGAATCAAGGTACCGAGCTGTATAAATTTTTTACCAACGTCTTTGAGCTTTAGCTCACCCCTTCTCATTGCGTGAGAGTTAGCTAGTAAATAACTAGTTACACAGTAAAAGCGACTTAGGTCGCTTTTCTTTTTAAAGTATTAAAGTTCAGGACAAATTCACCATTTATGTGTTAAAAAGGCGCTATAATTAGCAAAATACTGACTTCCCTCACTTACAAAGGAATTATAATGAGTTGGCGCCATTGGATACTACTTTCTACATTACTCAGCACAACCGTTGCTGCTGAAGAAACAGCGAATAACGAGCAAAACAATGAACTTGAGCTGGTAAAGCAATGTATTTTAAATGAAGTGATCGGTGGAGACGGTAAGCAAACCCTCGATCAATTACGTAAAAAGTGTTCTGCCGTTGAAGAAAGCAAGCAGCTAACGGCTATCGACAAACGCCAAGCCCGTGAAGCGGTTGGTAAAAAAAATCGTAATGTAATTACCCCGCATAAACGTAATTATATTTTACCTGTTTCTTATATGTCGAACCCAAACACTCGCCCGTTTGATGGATTTGCAGAGTTAACCGATAAAAAAGATGGCGACCCACTTGATAACTTAGAAGCTAAATATCAGCTATCAATTAAAGTGCCTTTGTATGATGAGTTTGCTGACTCAGACCAAGCGATATTTTTTGGCTTTACTTTGCAGTCATACTGGCAAGTATATAACGACGATATTTCTTCCCCTTTTCGTGAAACCAACTACGAGCCAGAAGTATTTTGGATTAATTACTTAGACCCTGAAAACGTTTTATGGGGCGATGAAATGGCAATAGCCATTGGTATTTCGCACCAATCTAATGGTCGTAGTCAGCCAAACTCGCGTTCTTGGAATCGCATTTATGCCGATTTCATTTGGGAAAAAGACGGCTTTGTATTTAGCTTTAAACCTTGGTATCGCATTCCTGAAAACAAAAAGCCTGCGCCGTTAGATGCACGAGGTGACGATAACCCAGATATCTATAAATACATGGGTTACTTTGAATTTGGTGGCGCGTATCGCTTTCACGATCATGAATTTAGTTTTATGACCCGTAATAATTTAAATTCAGATAACCGCGGGGCAATTCAGCTTGATTGGTCATTCCCTCTATGGGGAAGAGTTCGCGGCTACGCACAATATTTTAATGGCTATGGCGAGAGCTTGATAGACTATAACACCGATATTGAACGCTTTGGTGTGGGTATATTACTGACAGATTTACTGTAAAAAACGCTTATAAAAAAAGCCAAGCAACTCGCTTGGCTTTTTCGTTTATTTTATCACTTTTTAACCACAAACTGCCCTTCAAACTGGGCAACTACTTGGTCACCATCAAAAATGGTTACTGGTACTAAATAGCTCGCCTTACCCGCCTCTTGTAACTCATTTAAGTTCCCTTTACAGGTTTGAATATTCACACAGCCCTTAGGGTCAGTATTCAGTGGCTTTAAATACTTAATGTTGGCATCTGCTAACACGATATTGCCCTCAAGTCCGGCTTCTTTTAATGCTAAATACGTTGCTCCCCAACCCGTTAATGTAGCTAGGCTATAAATAGAGCCCGCAAACATAGTGTTGTGTAAGTTTAAGTTAGCATTTAAATCTGCACGAGTAGTAAATTGCCAATCAGTGTAGCTTTCTACTTTTATTCCCATAGCATCACTAATGGGGATTGATTCACGCCATGTGTTTTGCAGTACTTGAGTCCAATTAGGGTGGCGAAACCAACCTGGCTCACTCGGTTTGAGCTTAACCATTTTGTAATGCTGTACATCACCATAAGCCAAATGTGCTTTTTCTTTATTTTCATAGCCATGGCGCTGATAAAATTCCAGTGCACGTTCGCGAGCAAACAACACTAATTCATCAGCATCTTGATTCCACGCTATTTTTTCTAGCTCATGTAGTAAACGGCTACCAATATGTTGATTACGGTTACCCTCTGCAACCGCCATATAACGTACTTGAGCTTGTTGCTGATTATTAAAGTGCAAACGAGCCACACCCAATACTTCACCCGCTTTATTTTTAATGAAGCGATGCTCAGCCTCTTGCTCTAAATCGTCTTGCTCAGAGCCCCGAGGTTCGCCCCATGGGGCACGTAAAATCTGCCAGCGTAATTGGTAATAGGCTTGCCAGTCTTCACTACTTTGTGGGGTGCTCACTTGAAACATACATACTCCATAAATTAAAAATGTAAAATATTACGCTGTGCATTTTGTGAAAAACACCATACTCGATCTGGATAAAACTGCAAATAAGACTTTGGTGCTGAGAAAACAGCTGTAAAAAATTAATGACAAAAGCCGTTGCGATTTACCTCTGCTGGTTTATGCTCAATAGCATGAATAAATATATCCATTACAGTAGTGGCCTGATCAGCCAACATTTTATTGAGCATAGTTCATCGCTAGGCCAGTTACTTTATTGGCATAATCAGCATGGTGAGCACATACAAGTAAGAGAGTATCAACAACTTCGCTGGCTACTCATAAATAACACGTTGCAGTCTGTTATTTTAAAAGCAAAACCACATGCATTACTGTTTCCACACCTTGCTTATTTAGCAACGGCTTGGCAACAGCTACCTGCGCCTAAAAAAGTACTCGAACTGGGGTTAGGTGGCGGTGCCATTCGTAATTACTTATTAGAACAGTATCCTCAAGTGCAGGTTACTTCAGTAGAGAAAAGCCCCCATATTATTGACTGTTATCAACAATTTTTTGCCCCCAGTGAACAACAACAGATTCATTGCGAGGATGCGCAAACAATTTTAAAATCAGCAGAGCATATGGACTGGGTCATTTTAGATTTATTTAGTGAATTAGACGCCCCGCGATTTTTATTTGATTCATGCTTTTATCAAACAATTTATGATGCACTTGATCAACAGGGCATCTTATTTATTAACTTTTTATCGCAGCACTCATCACAACTCACTCAGTTACAACATGTACTACTGACTGTATTTGGGAAGGCTATTAGTATTCAAAAAATTACCGGCTTTGTTAATCATATTGTGATTGTAAAAAAAGCACGTTAAGCGGTTAAATTAAAGGTAACCGGCCCATCGTTACATAAACTCACCTGCATATCGGCTGCAAATTCACCGGTCGCGACCTTAATACCGAGTAATTTAGCCTGCTCTACAAAGTAATTATATAGCGCTTGCGCTTGGTCTGGTGTAGCTGCCGATGAAAAGCTAGGCCGCATGCCTTTTTTTGTATTGGCTGCGAGCGTAAATTGCGATACGACTAACAGTTCGCCTTGTATGTCTTTAAGGCTGAGATTCATTTTATCGTTTTCGTCATTAAAAATACGGTAATTGGTGACTTTGTGTAATAGTTTATCAGCGCTGCTTTCATCATCTTCTTTTTCCACCCCCAGCAATAATACAATGCCTTGTTTAATTTCACCGACAAGCTGTTGGTCTATCACCACATTAGCATGTGTTACTCGTTGAATTAATCCCTGCATTTACTCTGTATCCTCTGCTTGTTGATCTTTTTTATTGTAATGCTGCATGTTAATACACACGGTGAATTCAGCGCCTAGTAGCACCACGACCCACGACAAGTAAACCCATACAAATAAAATAGGAATGGTTGCTACCGCACCATAAATCACTTCGTATGATGGAAAATGGCTAATGTACAAAGCAAAGCCTTTTTTGGTTAGCTCAAATAACATGGCAGCAAATAGCGCACCGGGAACGGCTGCTTTAAACGAAACGCGAGTATTAGGCACTAAGGTGTAAAGCATAATAAAACCGGCCATAGAGATCGCATAAGGGAGTAGCTTTAACAAGAAACCACTAAACCCTGGGATCCCCTGATCGGCAAACGATACCAACGACACAATATATGAGGTTACACCGATACTGGCGCCCAGTAACACGGGCCCTAAGCTGAGTACCATCCAATATACGGCAAACGATATCATCATCGGGCGCTTTTTCTTTACTCGCCAAATACGGTTTAGCGTGGCATCTACATTACGAATAAGTAGCAAGGCAATGGCTGCTAAAAAGCCAATACCTACTGCCGTCATTTGATTGGCATTACTGGCAAACGAGCTAATATGCTCTTTAATAACACCAGAAGAGGTGGGCACAAAATTAGTAAACAAAAAGCTCTCAATGGCTAAGCGGGTCGACTCAAATCCTGGAAAAGCAGAAAATATTGCCACACCTACAGCAATAAGTGGGACTAACGAAAGTAAAGTAACGTAAGCTAAATACCCTGCATTAATGGTTATTTGATCGTCAATACAGCGATTAAAATATTGCATCCACCAGCCTGGTTGCAGTTTTAAAAACGCCTTAACTTGCTGTTTATAATGGGAGAGCTTATCATTCATACAATTAACTTTGTTGGTGAGCTTTTGATTATAATAACAATCAAGGCCATAATTTACAGCATTAACACTCGTAAATAGGAATTCAGATGAAAAAACAAACATTTTTAGGGACAACCATACTTGCGTTAATGCTGATGATCTCTGGTTGTCAGTCTGCTTATTATTCGGCAATGGAAAAAGTAGGTGTTCATAAGCGTGATATTTTGATTGACCGCGTTGAAGAAACAAAAGACTCACAACAAGAGTCTCAACAAGAATTTCAATCAGCACTTGAGCGTTTAACTACACTCATTAATTTTGATGGCGGTGAGTTGCAAGATGCTTACAATCAGCTTAATGACGATTACGAGTCAAGCCTTCAAGCGGCAAACGAAGTATCAAGTAACATTAATAAAGTTGAAGACGTAGCAGAAGCTTTATTTGATGAGTGGAATGATGAGTTAGAGCAATACAAAAGCGCCTCACTTAAGCGTGAAAGCAGCAAAAAGTTAGCAGCAACACAACGTCAATTCGACCAGTTACTTCGCTCAATGCGCAGCGCCGAGAGTAAAATGGAGCCGGTATTATCATCTTTAAAAGACAACGTATTGTACTTAAAGCATAACTTAAATGCGCAAGCGGTAGCGGCTATCAAAGGTGAATTTACTAACTTAAAGCGCGATATTCAGTTATTAATGAATGATATGAACAAATCGATTGAAGACTCAAATAAATTTATTGAGCAAATGAATAAATCCTAAATATTTAACCTATTAAACTGAGCCCGCTAAAAATAGCGGGCTTTTTTATACACACTTTTTGTTACTTTTTTGTCCTTTTTTAGCAAACTGCTTTTGTTACACTTTCAGTAAGATAAAAATAACAACTAAAAATGAATTATGAAAATACATACACTTAGCTTAATCATCGCCTCCAGTGTGCTCGTTGCATGCAGCACTGCGAATAATATTGAGGTTATTGCTGGCCCTAATACCGTTATTCCACTTCATCAACAAGGTGAGCAAGCTGGGCGCTACCACAACCTCTACCCAGGCAAAAAAAGTTATCCTGTTAGCTGTGAAACTGATTGCTACCCAAAAAACAATAACTTAGTTTGTGAAACAGAGGCTGAAAACTGCCAATATCAAGGTCAGCAAAAAAATCCGCAGGTTAATGCGGGCTTTACTATTCGTTGGCTCGGACACGCAGGCTTTGTGATCAAAACCCCGAATGGCCAACAAGTTGTGTTTGATCCCGTAAAAGAGCAATTTGACTCGCCTATTGATTTAGCTTTTCGCCTTACTTCAGGATTTTATCGCAAGCCTGGCGACTGGCTCACAGACAATGAATTGAAAAACGTAGTCGCCGTTATGTATTCTCACATTCACTACGATCATTTCAATAAAGCCGATATTGAAGAAATTGGTAATCAGCCTCGCTACCTAACCCCCCTTGGCATGGCTGATAACTTTCCAACAGGTGGCTTTAACATTAGTGAAATGGCATGGTATGCAAAAACTAAAATTGATGATTTAACCATTCATGCGCTACCTGCGCATCATTTTAGTAGTCGTGTGTTAGTGCCTTTTATTTATGAAGATAACAATAAAGACCTATGGAATGGCTGGTTACTTGAGCAAAGTGGCAGCACTTTATTTTTTGCAGGCGACACTGGTTATTCAAAACACTTTAACGATATACAGCAAAAATATGGCGATATCGATGTGTGCTTAATGCCTATTGCCTCTTATTACCATAAAGAGAACGGCAACTGGTACCGTTATGTACATACCACTCCTGAGGATGCCTTAACCGCAGCACAAGCGCTTAACTGTAAAGTAATGATACCGTGGGGCTATGGTAACTCAAGTTGGAAGATGGGCGATCACAGCAGCCATTCAGCACTACTGCGCTTATTGCATATGCATAAAAAAATGAACTCGAAGATCCCTCTGTATATTTTAAATGAAGGTGAAAGCATCCAGCTTTAATTAGTCATTTACACAAAATGCGTTTACATAATTAGTAATAACCCCCTCACTGAACTATCTTTAATTAACTAAACAGTCAGGGGGTTTTATGTTTCTTGTGCGACTCATTTACGCCAGTAAAATAAGTAGTGGTTTTGGGCCTGAAGATATAGAAAATATTTTACAAAGTGCGCGAACCTACAATGTAAAAACAAATGTCACCGGCATGTTATGTTTTAGTAATGAGTACTTTTTACAATGCCTTGAAGGCTCCAGAACCGCTGTTAATAATACCTATCAACAAATATTAAATGACAAACGCCACCACAATGTAATTATGCTCAACTATACCCAAATTCCCGAAAGAGAGTTTGAAACATGGTCAATGGGCTATGTGCCGCAATCACAGCTAACCGAATTACTTAATCTAAAATACTCGGGTAACATTGACTTTAACCCTTTTAAAATGTCGGGTGAAAGCGCGCATTTATTAATGTTGGCATTAAAAACAAGCATAACTGGGGCAATAAGTTAATATAATAAATACAACTATGAGATTGTTTTTAATTGCTATTTAAGCCAAGCTAAATCATCTTTAATTGATGAGCTTATTAATGAAAAAAACACTACTCGCTTTTAGTTTACTTTTCACCCAACCACTTATGGCTATTGAAGTTAGTCATACATCAACAGCTATTATTATTGATGGTGTCTCTGAAAGTACATGGGATAGCGCCACATGGCATCCTATGCCGCACCTAATGGATGGCGCACTTCCCTCACCAGAGGCCGATTTTAAAGGCCGCTACCGTCTTCTATGGGATGAAAACTACTTGTATTTACAAGCAGATATTAGTGACGATGTGCTGATTGATACTCACCCAGATCCAACTGATAAATACTGGGATGATGATGCCTTAGAAGTGTTTATAGATAGTGACGCATCGGGTGGGAATCATCAGTTTAATCATACCGCGTTTGCTTATCACATTGGTCTTGATAACCAAGCAGCCGATTATGGCCCTGATAAAAAAGCGCATTTATATACCGACCACTTAGTTAGTAACTGGAAGCGTAATACCACTGCGCCCTATAATATCACGTGGGAAGTGGCGATAAAACTCTACCCGAATGATTATCAACAAGGCGCAAAAAATACACCGCTTAAATTAACTGAAAAACACGTTATTGGTTTTATGCTCGCCTACTGCGATAACGACGGCAGTAAAGTTCGTGAGCACTTTATGGGCTCACACGAAGTAAAGCCAGTGAACGGTGACAGAAACCGTGGATTTATAGATGCAGATGTATTTGGGAAAATCACTTTGCTACCGAAAAGTAAGTAATCACTAACTAAATAATTGATAACGAAGGTTGGGTTGAGCTAAGCGAAACCCAACAAAAATATCCTATTAACAAAAACAGAGACTTTGCAATATAGATTATTTAATTCTCAAGCACGTTTTTCCTTATATAAAGAGCGCTGCGCCCTAATAAAGCTAATTTCAGCCACCCTTTTGCTCATGATTAATAATTTTAAGAAGCAAATCAATTCTGCGATTTGTTTTTTTGGTCTGCTCCCTAACCATTCCCTGCACCACAGCTGAAGCAAGGAAAATAAAACATATTATTTGAAATATTTCAGTTTCAATATTATAGAAGCTATTAGCAATTGATAACAAAATAAAGGGTAAAAAAATTGATATGAGATCTTTCAAGCCCCAATCATTGTTTCCTAACGTTTCAAATTCATCTTTATATTTTTGCAGTTCAGCAATATGTTCTATCTCTAGTTTTGCCATAATTTCATTTTCGGTATTCACACTAGCTCACACGCACATAGTAAATATAGCTTTGATAATAACTTAATACCTCTTTTAGGTTCAATATTAAAAACTGTTTAACAGTATCGAACCAACTGCGATGCTTTAACCTGTGGACTTACGCTCTTCTCTGGCTAACTATTATCCACAAAAAAGCCGCTGTATTTTGCAATACAGCGGCTTTTAAAATCATGATTCTAAATTAATAGATTATGACTTAGGCGCACGACCCGCACGTTTACGCTCATTTTCAGTTAAATGACGTTTACGAATACGAATGTTCTCAGGTGTAACTTCTACTAACTCATCATCAGCAATAAACTCAAGCGCTTGCTCAAGTGAATAGTTAAGAGCTGGTGTTAGTGTTTGTGCTTCATCGGTACCAGATGCACGAACGTTAGTAAGTTGCTTACCTTTAAGCGCATTAACTGTAAGGTCGTTATCACGGCTATGAATACCGATAACCATACCTTCGTATACTTCAACACCGTGACCGATGAATAAACGGCCGCGCTCTTGTAAGTTAAATAATGCGTTAGTTAGTGCTTTACCTGTTGCATTTGCAATCATTACACCGTTCTTACGAACACCTAGCTCGCCACCTTTGTGCGGACCGTAGTGATCGAACGTATGGTAAAGTAAACCAGAACCCGATGTTAACGTCATGAACTCAGTTTGGAAACCGATTAAACCACGGCTTGGGATCATAAAGTCCAAACGCATACGGCCTTTACCATCTGGGGCCATATCAGTAAGCTCACCCTTACGAAGACCAATTTGTTCCATGATAGAACCCTGGTGCTCTTCTTGACAGTCAATTGTTAGTGTTTCATACGGTTCTTCTAACACACCATCAACAGTACGTAAGATAACTTCTGGACGAGATACAGCTAACTCGTAACCTTCACGACGCATGTTCTCGATTAAGATACCTAAGTGTAATTCACCACGACCCGATACACGGAAGCTATCTGGGTTATCAGTGTCTGCAACGCGAAGTGCAACGTTGTGTACTAATTCTTTGTCTAAACGCTCACGGATATTACGTGATGTTACAAACTTACCTTCTTTACCACAGAAAGGTGAGTTATTTACAGAGAACGTCATCGTTACTGTTGGCTCATCAACACTTAGTGGAGGTAATGCTTCAACGTTGTTAGGACAACAAAGCGTATCTGAAATCTTAAGCTCGCCAAGACCCGTTACCGTTACGATGTTACCAGCGTAAGCTTTGTCAGTGTCAATACGCTCAAGACCTAAGTAGCTTTGTACTGAACCAATTTTACCGTTACGTTTAGACCCGTCAGCGCTAATAACCGTAACTTGTTGGTTAGGTACAACTGAACCGCGTTTGATACGACCAATGCCAATTACACCTTTATAAGAGTTGTAATCAAGCTGTGAGATCTGCATTTGGAAGTCACCTTCAGGATCTGCATCCGGTGGTGATACTTCGTCAACGATCATCTTGAACATAGGTTCCATGTTATCAGATGCTTCGTCTAAATCTAATGTAGCCCAACCATTGATTGCTGATGCGTAGATTACTTTAAAGTCTAACTGTTCATCAGTTGCGCCTAGGTTGTCGAATAAATCAAAGATTTGATCCATAACCCAATCAGGGCGAGCACCTGGCTTATCAATTTTATTGATAACAACGATTGGCTTTAAGCCTTGCGCGAATGCCTTTTGCGTTACGAAACGCGTTTGTGGCATTGGACCTTCCTGAGCATCAACAAGTAGTAATACTGAGTCAGCCATCGAAAGTACGCGTTCAACTTCACCACCGAAGTCGGCGTGTCCAGGAGTATCTACGATATTGATATGGTAATCATTCCATGAGATAGCGGTGTTTTTCGCTAAAATGGTAATACCACGTTCTTTTTCAATGTCGTTTGAATCCATCACGCGCTCTTCATTACCGCCGCGTGTTTCTAATGTACCTGATTGCTCAAGTAGTTTATCAACCAGTGTTGTTTTACCGTGGTCAACGTGGGCGATAATTGCTATATTTCTTAACTTTTCGATGCTCATATATTCACTCAGAGAAATTGAATCTCATTGATCCTGCAGGGGCTATACGTTCTCACCTGCGCTTTCACGAGATGTCCCAGCATAGGATTTAAAAGGGCGCATATTATCCCCTATAAATGGAATGGATGAAAGTTTATCCAAAATAAAATTTCAAACTTTCTCAATAAAATAATTAACCCATTGTTTTAAAATAATTAATTATGATGATTAATTTTTAGATATTTATATAAAAAGATGGTTTTGGGTTAATTTAAAGCGACTTTACTGCGTATTTTGCATTTTCTTTGTGCTAGTCTAAGGTGATTAATTTACAAGCAATTATTGCTTTGTAAATATTGCACCATTTTGGAAAAATTACGCACTAAGATGGTGCTCAATCTATATCACCTTTATTTTATTTATATTTTTTTACATAAAAAACAAATAATTATAATAGTGGCACAAAATCAGCTTGTAGATATTCAACGTATCTAAGCAGCAATAATAAAACCCAATAGTTGGAGGACACATGTCACAATCGGTTTTAGATTTTATTAAAGAAAATGACGTTAAGTTCATTGATTTACGCTTTACTGACACAAAAGGTAAAGAGCAACATGTTTCTATTCCTCATCATCAAGTTGATGAAGACTTTTTTGAAGATGGAAAGATGTTTGACGGTTCTTCAATTGCTGGCTGGAAAGGCATCAACGAATCAGACATGGTGTTACTACCAGATGCAGATTCAATTAAACTTGACCCTTTCACAGAAGAAACAACCCTAATCGTTCGTTGTGACGTGGTTGAACCTTCTACATTACAAGGTTACGAACGCGACCCTCGCTCAGTTGCTAAGCGCGCTGAAGAGTACATGCGCTCTACGGGTAT
Source organism: Pseudoalteromonas sp. APC 3495 (assembly GCF_030407645.1). Taxonomy (NCBI): domain Bacteria; kingdom Pseudomonadati; phylum Pseudomonadota; class Gammaproteobacteria; order Alteromonadales; family Pseudoalteromonadaceae; genus Pseudoalteromonas; species Pseudoalteromonas sp. APC 3495. The sequence goes on from NZ_JASDDA010000016.1 coordinate 21,948, forward strand.
TGCTGACACTGTTTTATTTGGCCCAGAACCAGAGTTTTTCGTATTTGACGACGTTAAATACAAATCTGACATGTCTGGTTCAATGTACAAAATTGATTCTAAGCAAGCAGCTTGGAACTCAGATAAAGAATATGCAGATGGCAACACAGGCCATCGCCCAGCTGTTAAAGGCGGTTACTTCCCAGTTGCACCTGTTGATGATTTCCAAGATTGGCGTTCTGCAACGTGCCTAGTTTTAGAAGAAATGGGTCAAGTTGTTGAAGCGCATCACCACGAAGTGGCGACTGCCGGTCAAAACGAAATTGCAACGCGCTTTAACACTATGGTGTTAAAAGCCGATGAAATCCAAGAAATGAAATATGTTATCCACAACATGGCTCACCTTTACGGTAAAACGGCAACGTTTATGCCTAAGCCGGTTGTTGGTGATAACGGTTCTGGTATGCACTGTCACCAGTCTTTAGCAAAAGATGGCGTAAACTTATTCGCAGGTGATAAATACGGCGGACTTTCTGAAGATGCACTTTACTACATTGGCGGTATTATCAAACATGCTAAAGCGATCAACGCTTTTGCTAACGCGTCAACTAACTCGTACAAACGTTTAGTACCTGGTTTTGAAGCACCGGTAATGCTTGCATACTCGGCTCGTAACCGTTCTGCGTCAATCCGTATTCCAGTGGTTCCATCTGCAAAAGGTCGTCGTATCGAAGTACGCTTCCCAGATCCAACAGCTAACCCATACCTTGCTTTCTCTGCAATGCTTATGGCTGGCCTTGACGGAATTAAAAACAAGATCCACCCTGGCGATGCTATGGACAAGGACTTATACGACTTACCTGCTGAAGAAGCGGCAGAAATTCCAACAGTTGCTTCTTCATTAGATGAAGCATTAGCTGCGCTTGATTCAGACCGTGAATTCTTAAACCAAGGTGGTGTATTCACCAATGACTTAATCGATGCTTACATCGCACTTAAGTCAAAAGAAGTTGAAAAACTTAACATGACAACTCACCCAGTTGAGTTTGAAATGTACTACAGCTGTTAATTTATTAACCGATAAATAATGTGTGTTTTAAGCCCGCTTTGCGGGCTTTTTTTATGGTAAATTTAACGGTTCTACACTAAAGTGAAGTTAGTTTAAACAATGCAGGATAGCTGGATGGTAGGTAAGATTTTGTTGCTATTAATAGCTTTAATGTTAAGCCTTAATAGCCATGCGAGCGATAAAAAAATTTACGCATGGAAAGACAAAAATGGGGTGCTGGTTTTTTCAGATACTCCTCAGCCTGGCGCTAAAGAGGTTAAACTCACGAGCCAACATCTCAGCATGCCCGCTACAAACACCGATATTCTTGATACTGCTCCTACTAAAACAGCAGTAAAGTTTAGTATTAGTATTTCATCGCCTGAACCAAACCAAACTATCAGGGAAAACACCGGCTCTGTGTATGTCTCTACCCGTATTGCCCCTCGATTTGAAGCTGGATTTACTATTGGTTTATTTTTAAATGGCGTTGCCATTGGTGAACCTAGTGACACCACTACACTGGCGTTAAGAGATGTGGAGCGAGGCCAACACACACTGCAAGTTAAACTTTATAATAAACAAAATCAGGTAATTGCAACCAGTCCTGAAAGTGTATTTTTTATGCACCGTAAAGGCCTTAACATAGGTCGATAATTACAATTAAGTACGCGTGTTTAGCGTATATTTTCTAAAAACCTTGCCTACCTTCCCAGGCGCACTAAAATGGTGCAATGATGATTAATAAAACACATTTTAGCCCAGAGCTACTGAATATAATTTGGCAAAACCAAACCACCGCCCTGATGTTACTTGATGAAAGCTTTAAGCTTATTTACGCTAACACCAGTGCCAGTGAATTACTTGGCTTAGGCGAAAAACGTTTGCTAGGACAAGCATTCGACGATTTATTTAACTACCATTCTATCGACTTAAAACGCATTGCACAGTACTCGTTAGTTGATGGTGTAGACTGCCACCAGCACAGAGCTGACGTGGTGTTTATCGATTCTCGCCATGCAAAATTAGCGGTGAGTACTCGGCGAATAAAACATAACGACACCTATTATATTTTATTTGAATGTCGACAAACCGATGACGAAATAAAGCATGACCAAGTCTCAAATCAAATGCATCAATACCAAGCTGCGCGTAACTTAATTCGCGGTTTAGCTCATGAAATTAAAAACCCGCTGGGTGGAATTCGCGGGGCGGCGCAATTATTGCAGTACGAGGGTGATCAACAAGAAAGAGATCAATGTGCAGAACTGATAATTGAACAAGCCGATCGGTTGCGTGAATTAGTTGATAAACTCCTTGGGCCTAACCAACTACCGCAAAAATCGTATGGCAATATACATCAAACATTAGAGTCGGTTGTTAAACTCAGTACGTTAGATAACAACCGCAATATTCGGTTAGTTAAAGACTACGACCCGAGTATTCCTGATGTTTATATTGATCAGAGCAAGGTTCAACAAGTGGTGCTAAACATTGTGCGTAATGCACAACAGGCATTGGTAGATGGTGGCGAAATAAAAATAAAAACACGGATTAATTATCAGCATCGTCGTCCGGGAAAAGCCCCTAAAAAGGCATTACTTATTCAAGTAATGGATAACGGCCCAGGTATTGATGCTAATTTACGCGACACCTTATTTTACCCTATGACCACTAATAAAGAAGGTGGCTCGGGACTTGGATTATCTATAGCGCAAACCTTGATTGATCAACATGATGGCTATATCGAATGCGATAGTTGGCCAGGACATACTGAATTTAATATTTATCTGCCATTTACAGATTAATACTTTGGAGTTTGCATGAAAACAGCTTGGCTTGTAGATGATGATGCCTCAATTCGCTTTGTACTAGAAAAAGCACTGACTCGCGCAGGGTTTGAAGTAGAAAGCTTTGCAGATGCGCAAAACGTTCTTAATGCACTAAAATTTAGTCAACCCAGTGTGTTAATTTCAGATGTAAGAATGCCGGGGATGGACGGGATGGCGTTACTTGAGCTGATAGCTGAGCAAACCCCTGGCCTACCCGTTATTATTATGACCGCACACTCTGATTTAGACTCAGCGGTTAATGCTTTTCAAAAAGGTGCGTTTGAGTACTTAGCTAAACCGTTTGATTTAAATGAAGCCGTTGCGCTAGTGGAAAGCGCCTATCGTGCTAATTCGACCAAAAAAACCAAACGAAAAAGCGCGCCACCCAAAAGCGCTCATATTATTGGCGAAGCCCCTGCTATGCAGGAAGTGTTTCGTGCTATAGGTAAGCTGTCAGCATCCAGTATGAGCGTACTCATCAATGGTGAATCAGGTACCGGTAAAGAGTTGGTTGCCAGCGCCTTGCACAATCATAGCCCGCGTAAAGAAAATCAATTTATTGCTCTTAATATGGCCGCTATTCCTAAAGAGTTAGTTGAGTCTGAATTATTTGGCCATGAAAAAGGCGCTTTTACGGGGGCCGATAGCGTGCGTAAAGGGCGCTTTGAACAAGCCAATGGCGGTACCTTATTTTTGGATGAAATAGGTGATATGCCACTTGATGTACAAACCCGCTTGTTACGCGTATTAGCCGATGGCGAGTTTTACCGCGTTGGCGGCCATCAAAGTATAAAGGTGGATGTGCGCATTATTGCTGCCACTCACCAAAATTTAGAAGAGCTGGTAAAACAAGGTAAGTTTAGAGATGACTTATTTCATCGTTTAAACGTGGTTCGCTTACGCTTGCCGGCTCTACGCGAGCGCCCCGAAGACATAGAACGCTTAGCGCTACACTTTTTACATAAAAGTGCAAAAGACCTGCAAGTAGATAGTAAAGTACTTAGCCCTAAAGCGATTAAACAACTGTGTTTATTTAATTGGCCAGGAAATGTTCGCCAGCTTGAAAACACCTGTCGATGGTTAACCGTAATGGCACCTGGGGAGCTGATTGGTGAGCAAGATTTACCCCCTGAAATTATTGATAATGCCGCCGCAACTCAAGAAGGCGATTGGCTAGATTCATTTCAGCAATGGCTTAATCAAGAGTTTAAACAAGGTAAAGAAAATATTTGGCCGGATATTCAAGCCCAGCTGGAAACCCGCTTAATAAAAACAGCACTCGCTAATTGTTCAGGCCATAAGCAAGAAGCCGCGGTAAAAATTGGTTGGGGTCGCAATACGTTGACCCGTAAATTAAAAGAGCGCAATATTAGCTGATATTTTATAAGGCTAGCGCCCTAGGTTATTGATGAAGTTAATTGAAAACATCCCTTTGTTTAAGCAAATGGAAATTATAAATCGCTTAGAATTCTTTAAAGAGTTCACGCTTAATGAACGTCAAATTCTTTTAGAGTCGTTTGGATTATTATACTTAGTAAGTAAAAATCAGTTTTTATTTAAAGAGTTTGATAATGACAAGCGACTTTTTATTGTCCTCAGTGGCTCTTTGATGGTGTTTAAGCATAGTCACCTACTGGAACTGGGTAGTATAGAACCTGGTGAATTTATTGGTGAAGGCGCGTTTATTAATAACCGAGAGCGCAGCATTAATGCACGCGCCAAAGAAAATGCCATCGTACTGGCTATTACTGCCGACGCCCTTACCCGCCTGCCTAATGTTATACGCGAAAAAATTAAAGACCGTATTATTGAAGGAATGAGCCTGCGCATAGCTAAACTAAGCGAACATATAGAAACCCACGGTTAAATCAGTCCATATAAACAATTTGTAGTGAGCAATCAAGCCAACCGGGGGTGTTAACACTTGCGGTAAATGTGTAGGTATCTGACGGCTTGGCGCCAAAGGGGGTATTTACAAGCGGCTGCGAATGACTGTATGTTTGCGAATAGTCTTTATAATAAACAACAACATAACCATATAAATATTCCCAACTTAACCTCACGATTGCGCCACTTGGTAATGTAAACTCAACAGCTTCATTTGCAAATTTGACTGCTAAATCATTGTATTTATCTTCGCTGCAATGAGTTGTTCTCAGCTGTTTAGGCATAACAAAATTTCTATTGGCATCAGCATTTTTTAAATAAAAGCCTATATTGCCATCACCATAAAAATGATTTGAACGACTTGTATAATTAACTTGTGGCGCGTACCCTAACTCTTGCATTATAGCTGCAAGTTGCTCCGTCTCTTTGGGGTAAATTTTATCGCTTGAGAGTAGTAATGTGGCCTCACCAAAATCTGATGGGATTGCTAGTTCTACATATTCATAGGGAAGAGTTTGTGCATTTAGTGCAGCATCTAGCTGGTTGCGCTGTTCACCTTGCAAGTTTTCAATAAAAACATAAACAGTAGGTCGCTGGCACGCAGCTAATAAAAACACCAATATACATATTAAAATTCCATTTTTCATTATCACCCCCAAATGATTACAAGTGTAGTCTATAAGGGGGGATTTAAAATGGCAATTTAATTTATTTGGTTATTTAACCATGCATCAACACTCTGGCGATTATAAAGTACTTCATTAAATAAACGATGTCGTTCAAATACCAGCTCGCTTTGTTTGGTTTTAAGCCCGCTGACTAACTGACTATGGGTGTCATTAAACTTGGAGATAACTGAAAAACCACGTTCAGTGTCTTCTTGTACCTGCTGAGCCAAATGCTTTCTAACATCATCAGCAGTTAACATATCTGAATTGTCTAAGCCCATTAGCTCTTTTTTCATCGCTAATCTTATGCCCATGTTTTACTCCACTGTTTATATTCAATCTCTTTTTACGACAGATATTGGCAATAAGCGCGCCAATGTGTAATTTTTTTCACGCGAAGTGTAGCCTTGAATTACTTCAGTTTTTTTAAAGACAAATGAAAGAGGTAAAAAGTTTCATAAAAAATGCACAATCATCGCATCTAACAAACGCACTTTGATGCAAAATAACCAGCTAGCCTTTATACTACAGCTAATACCACCCCCCACAGAGAAACATGATGAACGAAGAATATATAGAAATTGAATTAGAAGAAGAGCCTATAGAGCTTTGTAAATTATTAAAAGTATTAGATCTAGTTGAAGGTGGTGGCCAAGCAAAAAATCTAATTAGCGGTGGCTATGTGGGTGTTAACCATGAAATTTGTACAATTAAACGGAAAAAATTATACAGTGGCGATGTTCTTACATTTGATGGCGAGTTGTTCCAACTGACGCTAAGTGAAGATGCAACTCCTGCAGAGCGTCCTGTTATTGATGAAACAGTTACAGCAGAAAAAGCCGCGCCCGTAGCAACAACAGAGCCGGCTAAAAATAAGCGCAAACGTACTAAAAAACCTAAAGTGGATGAAAAAACGGGTCGTCGTCCTATTTCGTTTGGCTAACATTCGCTTACGTCATATGTGTTATTAAAAGCCAGTTTGCATCACTGGCTTTTTTATTCTTTAATAGAATATCAATAATAAAAAATCGATGCTTACATGTCAGAAAACACTGCAAACCGCTGGATAAAACCCGTACTCATCACCGCCCTGTTATGGAATATATTAGGTGTTTTTGCATTTATCATGCAGCTATCATTAACACCCGAAATGGTAAGTAAACTCCCACAAGAACAACAGCTTGCTTATAACAACCAACCTCTATGGGCTACTTTAGCGTTTGCTATTGCAGTATTTGGCGGCGCATTAGGGTGCGTACTTTTATTATTCAAAAAATCACTAGCCGCATTAACATTAATAATCTCTTTGGCAGCGGTTTTAGCTCAGCAATACTATAATTTTATGATTATTAATAGCATCAGCTTGTTTGGCGTTAGCGCTATTTTTATGCCTATTGCAGTGACCTTAATTGCGATTGCATTGGTGTATTTAAGTTTCCACTTAAAACAACAGGACTACTTTAAATAACACTTTTTTGAGTTTAGTTTTGTGGCCAATTATTACTCAGAGCATCCCTTGAATTTTAACTTTTGGCCTTCATCTCTATTTATATAACAGTCAAAAAAATTACACTGCATGGTATTTTTTTATCATGGTACACAGTTTGCAAACTACTACAGAGCTCACTTTTTCAAGAATATCAATCTAATTTATTGAAGGGACAAATAATGAAAAATAGTTTCGACACCCAACAACAGCTTACTATCAATGGCGAGCAATACCATATTAACTCGCTCATGGGACTTGGCGATAAAGCCAAACGCCTGCCTTTTTCGTTAAAAATATTACTAGAAAATTTATTGCGTAATGAAGATGGTGTGAATATTAAAGAGCAAGATATTCAGGCACTACTAGATTGGGATCCAAAGGCTAAGCCCTCGGCCGAAGTAGCCTTCACCCCTGCCCGCGTAGTAATGCAAGATTTTACCGGTGTCCCTGCTATTGTTGACTTAGCCGCCATGCGTGATGCGATGGAAAAGCTTGGTGGCGATCCTGCAAAAATAAATCCGCTTTCTCCGGCTGAACTGGTGATCGATCACTCAGTACAAGTGGATGGTTACGGTAAAGATGGCTCATTCGACTTAAATTCAAAACTAGAATATGAACGTAATAAAGAGCGCTACGAGTTTTTACGTTGGGGTCAAACCGCATTTGATAATTTAAAAGTGGTGCCACCAGCCACAGGTATTGTCCATCAAGTAAATTTAGAATACTTAGCACGTGTAGTATTTAATGATACAAAAAACGGTAAATCGTTAGCCTATCCAGATACACTGGTTGGTACTGATTCTCACACAACCATGATCAACGGCCTAGGCGTACTCGGTTGGGGTGTAGGCGGTATTGAAGCCGAAGCCGCCATGCTTGGCCAACCTATTAGCTTGCTTATCCCACAGGTTGTGGGTGTTAAATTAAATGGTCGCTTACCTGAGGGCACTACAGCAACCGATTTAGTACTTACTGTTACTGAAATGCTGCGTAACCACGGTGTGGTAGGTAAGTTTGTTGAGTTTTATGGTGACGGGCTTGCCGACTTACCACTGGCCGACAGAGCGACTATTGCCAACATGGCACCGGAATATGGCGCAACCTGTGGTATTTTCCCTATTGATGATGAAACGATTAATTACTTACGCTTAACTAATCGTGATGAAAAGCAGCTTAAACTGATTGAAGATTACGCAAAACATCAAGGTTTATGGCGTAATGATGGCGATGAAGCACATTATACCGATAAGCTAGAACTAACTTTAGATGATGTAGTACCAAGTCTTGCTGGCCCGAAACGTCCACAAGACAGAATCACACTGGATAAAGCCGGTGATGTTATTGGTCAACACTTAAAAGACTTCCAAGACGAACGTATGGCACGTCGAGATAAAAGCGATGAAGAGCAAGCGCGTATTGAAAGTGAAGGCCCTACTACCAATCCTGACGAACCCACTGATGAAGCGCAGTTTATGGGCGCAGCAAAAGTTAACTTTAATGGCCAAGAGTTTGAATTAAACGATGGCGCCTGCGTCATTGCTGCAATCACAAGCTGTACTAATACCTCTAATCCAAGCGTAATTTTAGCGGCAGGATTAGTGGCTCAAAAAGCACGTCAATTAGGTATTAATGTAAAACCTTGGGTTAAAACGTCTTTAGCACCAGGTTCGCAGGTGGTTACCGATTACCTTGAAAAAGCAGGGTTAATGAATGATCTTGATGCGCTTGGTTTTAACTTAGTTGGTTATGGCTGTACCACCTGTATCGGTAACTCAGGCCCATTAGCGGATGAAATTTCAGAAGCTATTCAAAAACATAAACTAATTGTAAGCTCTATTTTGTCGGGTAACCGTAACTTTGAAGGGCGTATTCACCAAGACGTTAAAATGAACTTCCTCGCGTCGCCACCACTTGTAGTAGCTTATGCTATAGCAGGTAGAACCGATATTGATGTATACAACGAACCACTTGCGCAAGATAAGCATGGTAACGATATATACCTTAAAAATATTTGGCCAAGCGTTAAAGAAGTGAGTGAGCTTGTAAAAAATACGGTAACTAAAGAAATGTTCGAAAAAAGCTACGCCAATGTTTACGATGGCGACAGTCGCTGGCAAAAAATTCAAATACCTGATGGTAAGCTTTACGATTGGGATGCTGCCTCGACTTATATCAAAAAAGCGCCATTCTTTGATGGTATGAGTGTTGAACCACCGGGGATCCCAAAAATAGAAGGTGCGCGCTGTCTAGCTAAACTAGGAGATTCAGTGACTACCGATCATATTTCACCAGCAGGTGCGATTAAAGCGGAGGCACCCGCAGGACTTTATCTACAAGAAAATGGGGTAGAAAAAGCACAGTTTAATTCTTATGGTTCTCGCCGTGGTAATCACGAAGTAATGATGCGTGGTACGTTTGCTAATGTGCGCCTTAAAAACTTACTCGCCCCTGGTACTGAGGGCGGTGTAACCCGCACTCAACCTGACGATAAGCTAGAGAGTATTTATGATGCGGCAATGGCATATCAAGAGAGTGGAACACCATTAGTTGTTCTAGCAGGTAAAGAATATGGTACCGGCTCCTCACGAGATTGGGCTGCAAAAGGTTCATTACTACTCGGTATTAAAGCTGTGATAGCACAAGGCTATGAGCGTATTCACCGCTCGAACCTGATTGGTATGGGCGTATTACCTTTACAATTTAAAGAGGGTGAAAGCCATGAGTCATTGGGCTTAACGGGGCAAGAACAATTTGATATTCAAGGTTTATACGACAAAACCGACGAAGTCAGTGTCATTGCCACTAACAGTGAAGGTAAACAAGTTAGTTTTAGTGCCGATGTGCGTATTGATACCCCTAAAGAGTGGGATTACTACAAACATGGCGGGATTTTGCAGTACGTATTACGCAATATGCTCGACTAACTAGCCATTAAACAAGGTAGCTTAAAAGCCTAGCTCAGCAATGAGCTGGGCTTTTTTACATTCGCTATAGAGTAAATATTGATACACCCTTGCGCTAAATCAATGTTGCTCTATCAAGATACCATACACTAAGAAGACACGCTGCGCAGAGGTCACCATGTCTTCAATAGTAATGATAAGACTGCTTAAAACATCTATTTTGCTTGGGTTATGCCTGATTGTGACAGGCCATGTATTAATTGTATCGAGCTACTTTACCAGCCAGTACGGTATTAAAGGCATTATTACTGCAGCAGCGTGCATTGCAATTGGTGTGTTTTTATCACTGCCAACTAAAATTTATTTAACCATATTATTAATGGAAGCAGAAAAGCGCTACTTGAAATCGCAGTAACTCCCTAGGGCTAAAAGCCGCTGAAACTTTCGACTTCTTTACTGCGTTGCTCAATTCTCTTTTTGGCTTTTTCAGCATCTTCAAACAACTTATTGATTGACTCACTGTTGTATATTTCAGGCGCTCGCTGAGGAAAAGGTTTTGCCGCAGATTTAGCACTGCCACTCAATATAGCCGTATCTTCGGCTACCACAACATTAATATCTGCAGGGTCAAGGTGCACTTCAATACTCTTGCCATTTTTATTTGGCACATCGGAGAAATGCCACTGCCCTTGCTCATCTTGCCACTTATAAATTTTACTTTGAGAGTCAGAAGCCAACGGTGACGATGTGATTTTATCTCCTACTTTTTTAAGCTCAAGTGTGAGCTGTTCGAATGTATTAGATGAAAGCGCTACCACTTTATCTTTAATAGAAAAAGATTCATTTTTAATCAATGAGCTGGTGAGCCAAGGTTGCCCATTTGGCTTTTTAAGATAAAACAAAGAGATAAGAGCAATGACCATTACTGATATTGCTAAGTAGGCAAAGTATTTCATAGCGTTCCTGCTGTAAATTTAATCCTTTATTATCATTAATATAATAAAAAAACAGCAGTCAGGCAATTATTTTCCACAAAATAAAAACGCAGCTTTAGCTGCGTTTTTAAATTTATAGCTTTGAATAATAAGGTAATTAAATTCCATCACCATCAATATGCAAGCCACACTCACGGTTCAGCCCAAAAAAGCGGGTTTCTTCTTCGCTCATTCCTGGCTCTAATTTACGCGTAGTGTGTACATCACCCATCGACACATAGCCTTGCTCCCATAATGGGTGGTATGGCAGATCATGTTTAGTGAGGTATTGGTACACATCACGATTATTCCACTCAATAATAGGGTACACTTTTACTGTACCTCGGCTGATTTCTAAAACTTGTTTTTCAGCACGGCTCGACGATTGATCTCGACGCAAGCCACTAAACCAGGTGCTCGCGTTAAGCTCTTTTAAAGCACGCGTCATTGGCTCTACTTTATTGAGCTGGTTGTATTGCTTAATACCTTCTTCACCTAGCTCCCATAGTTTTCCAAATTTAGCCTCTTGCCATGCAGGGCTCAACTGCGCTTTATACACTTTTAAATTAAGTGATAAACGCTCGCTCATCTGATCGATAAACTGATAGGTTTCTGGAAATAGATAACCCGTGTCTGTTAGTACAACAGGTATATCGGGGCGCTGTGATGTCATTAAATGCAACATTATCGCTGCTTGAATACCAAAACTCGATGATAAAAACGCGGTGTCAGGCAAGTGCTCTAACGCCCATGCAACGCGCTGCTCAGCACTCATGTTAGCCAGCAAACCGTTCGCATCAGCTAACATAGCCTGTTGGCTTTGCTTATCTAGCTGTAATATGTTTTTAAATTCACTCATGGTCAATTTTAAACCTCACCAGCGCGGTGCGCTGCTTTTAAATTATGCGTAAAAATCGGTAACAGATACTTTTACTTCTGCAACAATACCCTTGCGAATAACAAAATCACCAAAGCATTCGCCTTCATTGCGCTCACTAACCCATTGCCCTATCAGCTTATCAAATGCCTCTAGGTAAACTTCTTCGCCCACATTTTCAAGATAAAGCTTAGGGATACGTGTACCCTCCGTATTCCCACCAAGGTAAACATTGTACTTACCTGGGCCTTTACCTACTAATCCAGCTTCAGCTAGCATGGCACGACCACAGCCGTTAGGGCAACCAACCACACGCATAATAATGCTGTCATTTGGTACTCCATGCTTAGCCAATAAGCCTTCTATTTTTTCAATTAAACTCGGTAAGTAACGCTCGGCTTCAGCCATCGCTAAAGGACAAGTGGGCAGTGACACACACGCCATTGAGTTTTTACGTTGCTCAGTGTCTTTGTCATCAATCAAACCGTGTTCACGCGCTATTTTTTCAATGATTGCTTTTTGATCTGCAGGTACACCGGCAATAATTAAGTTTTGATTGGCGGTCATGCGAAAATCACCTTGATGAATTTCTGCAATCTTACGACACCCTGTTTTCAGTGGCTTATCGGGGTAATCTAAAATACGACCACTTTGAATAAAGAGCGTTAAGTGATGTTTACCGTCAATGCCTTCAACCCAACCAATACGATCCCCTCGATGAGTAAACTCATAAGGGCGGCTTGGTGCAAAGCTCACGCCTGCACGTTTTTCAACTTCTGCTTTAAATACATCAGACCCAACACGGTCAAGTGTGTATTTAGTTTTTGCGTTTTTACGGTTAGAACGATTACCCCAATCACGTTGCACAGACACTACGTGCTCAGCAATTTTTAAGGTATCTTCAAGGGCAATAAAACCAAAATCATCGGCTTTTCGTGGATACGTTGCAGTATCACCATGGGTCATGGCAAGGCCACCCCCTACTAGAACGTTAAAACCAACTAATTTACCGTTATCAGCAATCGCCACAAAGTTTAAATCGTTAGCATGTACGTCCACCTCATTATTAGGTGGAATTGTTACAGTGGTTTTAAACTTACGCGGTAAATAAGTTGAGCCTAAAATTGGCTCTTCTGTGGTTTCGCTTTTTTCGCCATTGAGCCAAATCTCTGCATACGCTTTGGTTTTAGGTAATAAGTGCTCAGAAATCTTTGCCGCCCACTCATACGCCTCCTGGTGTAACTCAGACTCAACAGGGTTAGTGGTACAAAGTACATTGCGGTTCACGTCACCGGCGGTGGCAATAGAATCAATACCCACGCTATTAAGTAGCTGGTGCATACTTTTAATTTCAGGTTTTAATACACCATGGAACTGAAATGTTTGGCGCGTAGTTAAACGAATACTGCCATAGCTGGTTTTCTCCCCAGCAAACTTATCAATTGCTAACCATTGCTCGGGCTTAATAATGCCGCCAGGCATACGCGCACGCAGCATGACATTATGTAGTGGTTCTAGCTTTTGTTTAGCACGCTCGGGGCGAATATCGCGGTCATCTTGCTGGTACATGCCATGAAAACGAATTAGCTGGAAATTATCGGCAGTAAAACCACCGGTAATTTCATCTTTTAAATCTTGCGCTATAGTGCCGCGTAAAAAGTTACTTTCTCTTTTTAAACGTTCGTTATCAGAAAGCTTTACGGTTTTATCTTGTTCGCTCATTTTAAATCCTAAATTTGTTACAGTGACGGCTGTTAGCTTTTAATAAAATAAACAACGTGCACTTAGTACACGTCTTTCTGATAGCGATTTGCGCTACGCAAATCTTTTAAGTATTGATCGGCTTCTTCATTACTTTTGCCGGTATTTTCTGTGATGATATCAATTAAGGCATTGTGTACATCTTTAGCCATACGGTTTGCATCGCCACACACATAAAAATGAGCACCCGCTTCTAACCAGTCAAACACTTCTTTTGAGTTTTTACGTAACTTATCTTGCACGTAAACTTTTTCTGCTTGATCACGGCTAAACGCCACATCTACTTTACTTAACAAGCCTGATTTTAAGTAACCTTGAATTTCTACTTGGTATAAAAAGTCTTGGGTAAAGTGTGGGTTACCAAAAAACAGCCAGTTTTTACCCGTAGCCTCTCGCGCATCACGCTCTTGTAAAAAGGCACGGAACGGTGCAATACCTGTACCTGGCCCTACCATGATGATCGGTGTGTCATCATTTACTGGTAAGCGGAAGTTGTCGTTATGTTCACTAAATACTTTTACTTTACAGCCTTCTTGCGCACGGCGTGCTAAATAGCCTGAACATCCACCTAAATGCTCTGTGCCAAACGCTTCAAACTCAACCAATGCAATAGTTAAATGCACTTCGTCCTCAACCTCGCTTTGGCTAGAAGCAATTGAATATAAACGCGCTTGCAATTTACGTAGGCAATCAACCAGTGTTTGCGCCTCTAATTTAGCTGGGTTTTGTGCAACCACATCAAAAATTTGGCGAGGCTCAATATATTCACGCATTGCGGCTTTATCTTCCACAAGCTTAAGAAGTTCAGGCGTGCCTGTAGCCGTGGCATATTTTTCTACAAAACCAGGGTACGATTGTGTCAGCTCTAGTTTTTCAATTAAGGCATCACGCACGCTGAGTTCTTCATCGCCAAGTTTAACGCGGCTAGTTGGATCAATTTGTGTTTGCGCTAGTAACTCATCTACACGGGCTTCATCATTTAAAAAGTAAATGCCTAACGAGTCACCCGGCGTATAGGTAATGTCAGAGCCTTCAAGTGAAATTTCAACATGGCGTACATCTTTGGTTGAGTCACGACCGGTAATTTTTTGCACTAAGCTTAGCTCTGCCGCAAACGGGTTTTGCTTAGTGTATTGGCTAGCCGCTGTAGTGGGCGTGCCAAATGGCATTGATACAACTTGGCCGCCTGTGGCATCTTGCTGAGCTTTTAAATCTGGTTCAAACGCATTTAACGCGCCCTCAATCCAAGTGGCGGCTTCATCATCGTAATCAACGTCTAGGTCGGCACGTTGATAAATAACCTCTGCACCGAGTTTAGTTAAACGCTCTTCAAAGTCTTTAGCGGTTTGACAGAAAAATTCATAGCTAGAATCACCTAAACCTAATACCGCGACTTTAACGCCATCAAGCTTTGGCGCTTTTTTGGTAATTAAAAATTCGTACAGTGTTTCGGCATCTTCAGGTGGCTCACCTTCACCATAAGTCGATACAACAACGGTTAAAAACTTTTCTTTTTTCAATGCGGTTGGCTTGTAATCTGACATGCTAACCAGCTTTGCAGCTAACCCACGAGATTCAGCTTGCTCTTTAAGCTTAGTCGCCACCGCTTTAGCGTTACCTGTTTGTGAACCATACAAAATAGTAAGTACTGCTGCCTCAGAGGTTGCTGGTGTACCTGCAATTGGCGCGCCTAGCGCTGCTGAATTAGCATTAGCAGCCAAATAGCCGCTAACCCACGCTTGCTGAATTGGATTAAGCTCAGCCACTAAACCTTGTAGCTTTTGTACTTGCTCTTGCGAAAGCGGACTTGCTAGCGCATTGAGTTGACCTAACAACATGAATTTTTCCTCATAACCCTGAACGTTAAACACAATGCTTGTTCACATTGTTTAAAATGAGTGCCACCTCATTCAGAAGGTTCTGTTGAGGTTAATTGAGTATGCAGGATAGCCGTCTAAGCATAGATAAAAAAAGAATAGAATCTGCTTTGATATTCCATTTAGTTATTAATCTAGTTAAAAACCAGTGAAATTAACCTAAAGGATTTTTATTGCCTTTTATGAAATTCTAATTTAACAATTTTATAACCTTTATGATCTAATGTATATTGCTTAAAACTATAAAATAGGAACACCTATGTTACACGGCATATATAAAAACAAATTACTTTTGAGCGCGTTGTTATTGAGCTCTTTGCCTGCGATGGCTAATGTGGTTAATGGCAACTTTGAACAATGGACAGGCAACACCCCACAAGCATGGACGGTGATTGATAGCGGTATTAACGTATCTGCCAACAGCGCAGTCGTGAGTACAGGCTTACAAGCAGCTGTGATTAGCGTAAATACAGGCACACAAAGTAACACTGATTTTTTACAGCAAGTCGCAGTTGAAATGGGCAAAACTTATGAGTTCTCAGTGGATGTGTATCATACCGAAGGTCATCTTAAGGCCCGTTTGTTCATAGATGGTTATCAAGGCTACTCAAACCCTGCTTTAACAAACCAGTGGCAAACCATAACTTACAGCTATACCGCTGATAGTAGTAAAACGATTGATGTCGGTTTACGCTTTTACGATACAAGCGGCTTTGATGGTAGTGAGTTAGTCTATGTTGATAACTTCTTACCTAATAATGATAGCGGCGGCGGTTCTCCAAGCTGCGCAGATAACAGCCTTACTTTTAACCTAACCACAGATAACTACGGCGAAGAAACCAGTTGGCAAATAACACACAACCAAGTCGGTATAGTTGCCAGCGGCAGTGGTTATGCCGCAAATACTCAATACACCGAACAATTATGTTTAACCAATGGCGACTATACATTTACTATTAACGACAGCTACGGCGATGGTATTTGCTGTTCATATGGCAGTGGTAGCTACGCCTTGAATAATGAAGCCACATTGCTTGCCAGTGGATCAAGCTTTCAATCAAGTGAGTCTACCGCATTCTCATTAGGTGAGACTCAGCCAACACCGACGCCAACCGGCTACTATGTGACAACCCAAGGCTTAACTGGATACACGCTAAAAACTGAGCTTTATAACATTATTAATAACCATAACGCTCAAGGGTATTCTGCTATTTGGAGTTTTTACGACGCATCAGCACGCGATAAATACTTTGAAAATGATAATAGTATTTTAGATATGTACAGTGAAAAGCCAAATGGAGTTGATAGCTACACTTATACTGCTGTAAGCGATCAGTGTGGCACCTACAATAGCGAAGCCGATTGTTATAACCGTGAACATTCATTTCCTAAAAGCTGGTTTGGCGGCACCATAGAACCAATGAACTCTGATGTTCATCATATTTACGCCACTGACGGCTATGTAAATTCAAAGCGTAGCAACTTCCCGTTCGGTGAAGTGGCCAGCGCTACGTTTACATCAACAAACGGCAGCAAACTAGGTTCTGCAAGTAGTGCGATTAATTACACTGGTACTGTATTTGAGCCTATTGATGAATTTAAAGGTGACTTTGCTCGTGCTTATTTTTACATGGCTACACGCTACCAAAACGTAATCGGCTCTTGGCAAAATAACACCACGGCTAGTAATGCCGTACTTAACGGCTCTAGTAACCAAGTATTTGAAAATTGGGTCGTGGCTATGTTGTTAAAATGGCATAACAACGACCCCGTTAGCCAAATGGAATTAGACCGCAATCAAGCAGCGTTTGAATTTCAGGGAAATCGTAACCCGTATATCGACCACCCTGAATTTGTAGAAATGATTTGGTAAAAGGGCTTCGGGCTTCGGGCTTCGGGCTTCGGGCTTCGGGCTTCGCAGAAAAGCATATGCCTTTGCACTTGCAAAGGCTTTTCTTACGCCTATTTTATAATAATATTTTATTGCACTTAGGTTCGTAACACTCAACCCAAACTACGGCGCTATAATTTACTTCTGCCAGCTAAAGGCTGAAAGCTTACCGCTAAAAACTGCTCTAAACGTAAAAAGCCCCAGCTAATGCCGGGGCTTTTCATAAAACAGACTTAATTAAAAATTAAGCTTGTTTTGGACGTTCAACAACATCTACCAAAGTCCAAGATTTGTTCTTAGAGATTGGAGCGCATTCACGGATAGTAACTACGTCACCCGCTTTTGCAGTGTTATTTTCGTCATGTACGTGTAACTTAGTCGTACGTTTGATGAATTTCCCATAGATTGGGTGCTTCACGTAACGTGCGATAGCAACAGTGAAAGATTTTTCCATCTTGTCGCTGATTACACGGCCTTGAAGAGTACGAATTTTATCGCTCATTATTGACCTGCCTTCTGGTTAATAATTGTTTTTACACGCGCGATATCGCGACGTACTGTTCTTAGCGTGTGTGTCTGAGCTAACTGACCAGTGCTTGCTTGCATGCGCAGGTTAAACTGCTCACGAAGAAGACCTAGAAGTTCAGCATTTAGCTCTTCTACGCTTTTATCTTTTAGTTCGCTTGCTTTCATCACATTACCGTCCGAGTTACGAAAGTTGTTTTGAATGGCAGTTTACGAGCAGCAAGGTTAAACGCTTCACGAGCAAGCTCTTCTGAAACACCTTCCATTTCGTAAAGTACTTTACCAGGCTGAATTTCAGCAACCCAATATTCAACAGAACCTTTACCTTTACCCATACGAACTTCAAGAGGTTTTTCTGTGATCGGCTTGTCAGGGAAGACACGGATCCAGATTTTACCTTGACGTTTCACGTGACGCGTCATAGCACGACGAGCTGCTTCGATTTGACGAGCAGTCATGCGGCCACGACCAGTAGCTTTCAAACCGAAAGTACCGAAGCTTACTTTGTTACCGTTTTGCGCTAGACCACGGTTGCGGCCTTTATGCATTTTACGGAATTTTGTACGTTTTGGCTGTAACATTACTCGCTACCTCTACTTAGCACTTTTTTTGGCTTTCTTTGGTGCGCGTTTAGCTGGCTTCTCTTGCTCTTGTACTAGTGGTAAACCACCAATAACTTCGCCTTTGAAGATCCAAACTTTAACACCAATGATACCGTAAGTGGTTAAGGCTTCAGAAGTTGCGTAGTCGATATCAGCACGAAGAGTATGTAGAGGTACACGACCTTCACGATACCATTCTGAACGTGCGATTTCTGCGCCGCCAAGACGACCGCTAACTTCAACTTTAATCCCTTTAGAACCGATGCGCATTGCATTTTGTACCGAACGCTTCATAGCGCGACGGAACATAACACGACGCTCTAGCTGAGAGGCAATGCCGTCTGCTACTAGTTGTGCATCTAGTTCTGGTTTACGTACTTCAGAAATATTAATCTGAGCAGGTACACCAGCGATTTTAGTTACCGCTTGACGTAATTTTTCTACGTCTTCGCCTTTTTTACCGATAACAACACCCGGACGAGCCGTGTGAATAGTTACTCGGATAGATTTTGCTGGACGCTCAATAACGATTTTAGACACAGAAGCCGCTTTTAATTCCTTAGTAAGGAATGTACGTACTTTGTGATCGCCAAAAAGCTGTGCAGAGAAATCTTTTGAATTCGCGTACCAGGTAGAAACCCAAGGTTTAGATATACCTAGGCGAATACCAGTAGGATGAACTTTTTGTCCCATTACTTATATCTCCTAGCTATCTGAAACCACAACAGTGATGTGGCTTGTACGCTTAAGGATGCGGTCTGCGCGTCCTTTAGCACGTGGCATAATACGTTTCATTGTTGGACCATCGTCCACAAAAATCGTTGTTACACGTAGCTCATCAATGTCAGCACCTTCGTTATGCTCTGCGTTAGCAATAGCAGACTCAAGTACTTTCTTAACTAATACAGCCGCTTTTTTCGGGCTGTACGCCAGGATTTCTAGTGCGCGATCGACAGGTAACCCGCGGATCTGATCTGCAACTAGACGTGCTTTTTGCGCCGAACCAGAGGCGAATTTATGTTTAGCTAATGCTTGCATTTATCTTCCCCTCTTAACGTTTCTTCGCTTTCTTATCCGCAGCATGGCCACGGTAAGTGCGAGTTGGTGCAAATTCACCTAGTTTGTGACCGATCATTTCGTCAGAAACGAAAACTGGTACATGCTGGCGACCATTATGGACAGCAATGGTCAATCCGATCATGTTAGGTATGATCATTGAACGACGGCTCCAAGTTTTAATTGGCTTCTTTTCACCGCTTTCCAAAGCTTTCTCTACCTTCTTCAGCAAGTGTAGGTCTATAAAAGGACCCTTCTTGAGAGAGCGTGGCATGGCTATTCCTCAATATTACTTAGTACGACGACGTACTATAAATTTATCCGTACGCTTGTTCTTACGCGTCTTAGCACCTTTAGTCGGCTTACCCCATGGAGACACAGGATGACGACCACCAGATGTACGACCTTCACCACCACCGTGTGGGTGATCAACCGGGTTCATGGCAACACCACGAACTGTCGGACGAATACCACGCCAGCGATTTGCACCTGCTTTACCAAGTGAACGAAGCATATGCTCAGCATTGCCTACTTCACCTAGTGTCGCACGACAATCAGATTCAACTTTACGAACTTCGCCTGAACGAAGACGTAATGTTACATATTGACCATCACGTGCAAGGATTTGAACGTATGCACCAGCAGAACGTGCAATTTGAGCACCTTTACCTGGTTTAAGTTCTACGTTGTGAACAGTCGAACCTACAGGCATATTACGCATTGGTAATGCATTACCAGGTTTGATTGGTGCATCAACACCAGACTGGATTGCATCGCCAGCTTTTAAGCCTTTTGGTGCGATAATGTAACGACGCTCACCGTCTGCATATAATACAAGAGCGATGTTTGCGCTACGATTTGGATCATATTCTAAACGCTCAACAGTGGCTGGAATACCATCTTTAGTACGTTTAAAATCGATTAAACGGTAATGCTGCTTATGACCACCACCGATATGACGAACCGTAATACGACCATTGTTATTACGACCACCTGATTTAGAGTTTTTCTCTAATAGTGGTGCGTAAGGTTTACCCTTATGTAAATCTGGGTTAACCACTTTAACTAGGTGACGACGACCCGCAGAAGTTGGCTTACACTTTTGAAGTGCCATAATTCTAACTCCCCTTATTACTCGGCGCCGCCGACAAAGTCCAGCTCGCTACCTTCTTTAAGAGTAACGTAAGCTTTCTTCCAGTCGCTACGACGACCGAAACGCATGCCAGTACGTTTTGTTTTACCCTTAACGTTAAGTGTGCGAACACCAGTTACTTCTACTTCAAAAAGCTTCTCAACTGCCGCTTTAACTTCAGCTTTAGTTGCGTCATTTGCTACTTTGAAAACAATCGTGTTGTTTTCTTCAGCAGCGATTGTGCTTTTTTCAGAGATGTGTGGAGCAAGGATCACTTTTAAAAGACGTTCTTCACGGATCATGCTAGCGCCTCCTCAAGTTGCTTAACAGCAGCAGCTGTAATTAGTACCTTGTCGAAAGCAATTAAGCTTACAGGATCGATACCAGCTACATCACGTGTGTCAACCTTGTACAGGTTACGTGCCGATAAGAAAAGATTTTCATCTACTTCTTCAGTCACGATAAGAACATCTTTAAGCTCAAGTTCTTTAAGCTTAGCAACTAGTTCTTTAGTTTTTGGTGCTTCAAGACCAAAACTTTCAACAACGATTAAACGCTCTTGACGAACTAATTCAGATAAGATGCTTTTGATCGCACCGCGGTACATTTTACGGTTTACTTTTTGGCTGTGGTCTTGTGGTTTAGCTGCGAAGCTAACGCCACCTGAACGCCAAATTGGACTACGGATTGTACCAGCACGTGCACGGCCAGTACCTTTTTGAGCCCATGGTTTTTTACCACCACCGCTTACTTCAGAACGTGTCTTCTGAGCACGAGTACCTTGACGAGCACCTGCTGCGTATGCAACAACTACTTGGTGTACTAATGCTTCGTTAAACTCACGTCCAAAAGTAGCTTCAGAAACTTCAAGAGCGCCAGAAGCGTCTTTAATTGCTAATTCCATCACTAAATCTCCAGGACTTATGCTTTAACAGCTGGTTTAACGATAACGTCACCGCCGATAGCGCCAGGTACTGCACCTTTAACTAAAAGCAGGTTACGCTCAGCGTCAACGCGAACTAGTTCAAGGTTCTGAGTTGTTACTTGCTCATTACCCATTTGACCGGCCATTTTCTTACCTTTAAACACCTTACCAGGTGATTGGTTTTGACCGATTGAACCAGGAGCACGGTGAGATAGAGAGTTACCATGTGTAGCGTCTTGCATGCTGAAATTCCAGCGCTTAACACCACCTTGGAAACCTTTACCTTTAGAAGTACCGGTTACGTCAACTTTGTTGATTTCGTTGAATAATTCAACCGTAAGCTCTGCGCCTACTTCAAAATCGCCTTCACCACCATTTAGGCGGAATTCCCACAGACCGCGACCCGCTTCAACACCAGCTTTAGCGAAGTGACCCGCTGTTGCTTTGTTTACACGGCTTGCTTTTTTAGTGCCTGCGGTTACTTGAAGCGCGTTATAACCGTCTGTTGCGTCAGATTTGATCTGAGCAATGCGGTTAGGAGTCGCTTCAATAACTGTCACAGGGATAGATACACCATCTTCAGTGAAGATACGTGTCATACCCACTTTACGACCGACTAGACCTAATGCCATTTTCCTAAAACCTCTCTAATCTTCCGATTAACCCAGGCTGATTTGAACATCAACACCAGCAGCAAGGTCTAAACGCATAAGTGCGTCTACAGTCTTGTCAGTTGGTTCTACGATGTCGATCAGACGTTTATGGGTGCGGATCTCGTACTGATCACGCGCGTCTTTATTAACGTGCGGTGATGTAAGTACAGTAAAACGTTCAAAGCGTGTAGGTAGTGGAATTGGACCACGTACTTGTGCGCCAGTGCGTTTCGCAGTTTCCACGATTTCCGCCGTTGATTGGTCAATCAAACGGTGGTCAAAAGCTTTTAGGCGAATACGAATGCGTTGATTTGACATTCTTAAACCTCAATATAAAGAGCATTTAAAGAGCATAAAAAAACGACCGAAACAATCTTAATAATTAAGATGCCGGTTGTTAGATTATATCTACGTTGAGTTCCAAATCGGAACTCCTGTTTATTAGCTTGAAATCCAAGCTTAATTTATTCTTTCTTGTTCCCGAGGGAATTTTGAAAGCCTGCGTATTATAATGATGCTGGTGATAAATGCAACAACTATTTAGACATAATTGCTTTGCAATTGTCGTTTAAAAAATAGCTAAGTTTATTAATAGTGAACGTAATGGAAGTGATGATGTCACTATAATGTCATAGCTTGTCGATTAATCTGCAGAGGATCTTTGCGATAATATGTTATCCTATGCGCTAATTTTGCTGTTATATACCCATATTGATTTGGGTAACTACTCTCTTATGGTGAGTCAATGCGTATTTTAAATTATGGTTTAAATCTTATCTCTGGTGGTATTAGCCGCTTGTTTGTTAAAAGCAAAGTACTGCCTGAGAAGCCGTTAGAGCAATTTGAGTTAAACCCTAAAAACCCGACCTTTTATATAGTGCGTTTAAATTCACGCTTTGATTTAGCGGCACTCGCGCGCGTATGTAAACGAAATGGCTTGCCCGACCCTACCGAGCAGCAAGTGTTAGGTGACCAAGCGTTAGATCGTTTTATTGGCATTAAAAACCCACCACCGTTATTTGGTAATAAAGAAAAGCCTACCAACGCATTAGATCAGGGCAAGCAAATCATTGAACACTTATTAAATAGTGGCCAAAAAAATGTGCAGGTTGTGCCTGTGACTATTTTATGGGGCAGAGCGCCGGGTAAAGAGAAGCCAGGACTGAGTACTTTACTTTCGCACTCACTTACGCCCAGCTGGTTTAGAAAAATATTTGTTGTACTTTTTTCAGGTAGAGACAACTTTATTCGTTTTAGCCAACCACTCGATTTATCATTATTGGTGAACGAAAAAGCCGATGTAAATGAGCTTCCGCATAAACTACTTCGCGTAGCTAGAGTACACTTTAAGCGCCAGAAGCTGGCTGCCACAGGGCCTAAAATCCCATCTCGAGATCAATTATTTAGCTCACTACTGGCATCCCCAACGATAAAAAAAGCGATTCAAACTGAAGCGTCTGAAAAAAATATTAGCCAAGCCCAAGCGCGACAAAACGCATTAAAGCTTCTTGATGAAATTGCTGCTAATTACAGCGACGCCACCATTCGCGTTGCCGATCGCATATTAACCTGGCTTTGGAACAAGCTGTATAATGGGATTGATATAAAGTACACCGAGCAAATCCATGACCTAACCAACAAAGGCCATGAAATAATCTACATGCCGTGTCATCGTAGTCATATGGATTACTTGCTACTGACCTACTCTATTTACCATCAAGGGCTTGTTCCACCGCATATTGCAGCGGGTATTAACTTAAACTTTTTCCCAGCCGGTGGCATATTCCGCCGCAGTGGCGCGTTTTTTATTCGCCGCTCGTTTGCTGGTAACAAACTTTACTCAGCGGTGTTTAAAGAATACTTAAGCCAGTTATTTATCAAAGGTTACTCGGTAAAGTTTTATACCGAGGGTGGGCGCAGCAGAACGGGACGTTTACTACCCCCTAAAACCGGCATGCTCGCAATGACAATGCAAGCCATGTTGCGCGGTATAGACAGACCTATATCTATTGTGCCGGTATATATTGGTTACGAGCACGTCATGGAAATCAATACCTATTTAAAAGAGCTGGCTGGGAACGATAAAAAAGGCGAGTCGATATTAGGTATTTTTAAAGCGATTAAAAATTTAAAAAACTATGGTCGTGGTTATTTAAACTTTGGCGACCCTATTTCTATCAATCAGTATTTAAATGATAACCAGCCTGACTGGCGTGAATCAATTCATGCAACCGATGTGCAAAAACCACAATGGTTAGGGCCGCAGGTGGCTAATCTTGCTGATCAGGTTATGGTTAAAATTAACAATGCCGCCGCACTTAACTCTGTTAACTTACTGGCGATGATACTGCTGGTAAACGATAAGCAGGCATTGAGTAAGCCAAAGCTGTTAGCTCAGCTTGAGTTTTACTTACGATTGCAACGTGAAGCCAGCTATAGCAGTAAAATAACCGCACCAGATGAAACACCAAAGCAGCTACTTGAACATGCCTTAAAGCTTAATAAGTTTGATGTGATCAGTGATGAGTTTGGCGAAATAATTGCGATAAGCGATAAAGAAAAAACCTTATTCAACTACTACCGTAATAACATTTTACATATTTTTGCGGTACCTAGTTTAGTGGCGCTGCATTTATTTAAGCAACATCAAAGCACCGTAACTCAGTGCCATCAGCTGGTGAAATCTTTTTATCCATTGTTTGCTAAAGAGTGGTACTTGCAAGAGTTAGATGAGAGCTATGTTACTCGTATTTTAACTAACTTTAGTGATCAAGGCTTAATTGCGCTTGATGGTGATAACATTAAAGTGACTCAAAATAACGATAGCTTTGCCAAACTCGAAATGCTCGGTCGTGCATTGAGCTTTACTTTGCAACGTTATGCGATTGTGATTGGCTTTATTCAAACCAGCCAAGGGATTGAAAAAGCAGAGCTTGAACGTGAAAGCTATGTGCTGGCGCAGCGCTTGGGTACGTTACATGGCATTAAAACGCCGGAGTTTTTTGACAAAAAGGTACTCAGTAGCTTTATTTCAAACCTACGCGAACAAAAGCTGATTAGTGAATCAGACAGTGGCTTACAAGGCAGCTCAGCGTTGTGCGAGACTTACAAGCAACTACAAACGCTATTACCGGCACGTATTTGGCAGTCAATAACAGATATTGTGCACGCTCAATGCAAGTAAAATAAAGCCATACCCACTATATTAAAGGTATTCAATATAGTGGGTATTAGGATTAGCGCTGG
Organism: Pseudoalteromonas sp. APC 3495; assembly: GCF_030407645.1. Taxonomy (NCBI): domain Bacteria; kingdom Pseudomonadati; phylum Pseudomonadota; class Gammaproteobacteria; order Alteromonadales; family Pseudoalteromonadaceae; genus Pseudoalteromonas; species Pseudoalteromonas sp. APC 3495. The sequence goes on from NZ_JASDDA010000016.1 coordinate 47,273, forward strand.
CGCATTACCCCTTCTTGAATAGTAGAGGCTACCAAGTTTCCTTGGCGGTCAAAAAACTGCCCACGTACCAGCCCTCTTCCTGAGCTCGCGCTTGGACTATCAATAGTATATAAAATCCAATCATCCATTCTAAACGGACGATGAAACCACATAGCATGGTCAATCGTCGCTACTTGCATATTCGGCTGCATAAACGACACGCCATGTGGTTGTAATGCGGTTGGTAAAAATTCAAAGTCGGACGCATACGCTAATAAATAGTTATGAATACGTTGATCGTCAGGCATATCGCCATTGGCTTTAAACCAAATATGTTTTACTGGTTCAATGGCTTCTGGTTTAAAGGGGTTATGAAAATTCACTGGGCGCATTTCAATTGGCATTTCACGAATAAATTTATTACGGATAGCTTCTGGAATATGCTGTGCATTTTCTTGATAAAACTCTAATGAAGAACGTAGCTCTTCAGGGGCAGGAACATCTGGCATGGTCGCTTGATGCGATAACCCTTGTTCATCACCTTGAAACGACGCCGTCATGTAAAAAATAGGCTTACCGTACTGAATCGCGCTAACACGACGCGTACTAAAACTTTTACCATCGCGAATCGTTTCAACGTCATACACTATCGGCTTTGCAGCATCGCCTGGGCGTAAAAAGTAAGAATGTAATGAGTGAACAATTCGCCCCGCTGGCAGTGTTTCTTTGGCTGCTGAAAGCGCTTGCCCCATAACTTGACCGCCAAACACCGCTCTAAAACCTAAGTCTTGGCTTTGTCCTCGGTATAAACCTTGTTCAATTTCTTCAAGTGATAACAACGACAATAAATCATCTAATACTTGGCTCATTATTTCTTCCTCAATCCCCTAATTTCTAAATGATACTATACAATACTGGAAAAATACCAACACACTGAGTGAGGAAAACTAATATGGCTTTTTGGCTATTTAAAACCGAACCCGACGCCTTTTCAATTGATGACTTAAAGTATGCACCTGAACAAACCACGTTATGGGAAGGCGTGCGAAACTACCAAGCGCGTAACTTTATCCGCGATGATGTTAAACAAGGTGATTTAGTGATGATTTATCATTCTAGCTGTAAACAGGTTGGTGTTGCGGGAATAGGAATTGTCACTAAAGCCGCTTACCCTGATCCGACTCAGTTTGATTTAAGTAGCGATTATTATGATGCCAAAGCAACCGTTGAGACCCCCCGTTGGTTTGTGGTGGAAGTAACCTACCATTCTCATCTCAGTAGCATAGTGAGCTTGCAAGCAATTAAGGCAAATGAGTCAGTGACAGACATTGCACTTAAAAAAGGGGGACGTTTATCGGTCATGCCAGTGACCGAAAATGACTGGAATGAAATTTTGAACATGGCTTAATAGTCGCAAAGGTAACATACATTTTGCCATTAAAAAGGCACTCCACCAGCGCAGCATAGCTTGGCTCAATTTCTCTTATGCCCTCAGATTTGCTATGATCTGCGGCTTGTGCGCACTGGAGGAAAAATGAAATTACTATACTGGTTAGATGAATGGTTAACTCTCAGCGATAATGAGAAGCAAGCAAAACTACCTACCTCTGGTGGGGATTTACTCGGTGATGTGTATGTAAAATATCACTTTGTTGATCTCAACAACCCCCTGCTTTTTACTTTTTCACCTGCCGGTACTGATGTAAAAGAGCGTGATTTGAACGAAGACTTTGCACCTTGGGGCTATCATTTAGCACAAAAGCAAAACGTTAATATTATTGCGTTTCAGCATTTGGGTAAAAGTAATTGGTTTCGTAACCGCAATTTAATCTTTTTTATTGAGCAACTATCAACTCTACTCTCTCCTTTTGAAACCAAGCTAGGCTATGGACTTAGTCGTGGCGGCTTTGCTGTGGGTGCATTTGCTAAATTACTCAAACTCGACAAAGTACTGCTTTTCCATCCTGTTAGCACTAAAAACAAACTTATCGCCCCTTGGGATGACCGCTCAAGTACCGACATTGCCCAGCAATATGACTGGCAAGGTGACTACCATGATTTAGATTTAGGGGATGCACAGGGCTACATTATTTACGACCCAACCAACTGCATTGACCGCCAACACGCTAAACGCTATAAGCAGCTCACTCACTTACGCGTATTTGGGATGGGGCACGGCACCCATGCCACTTATTTAAATAAGTTTGGGTTTTATAAACAAGTGGCTATTGATTTTATTGCTAATCAACAAATCGACATTGCACAATTTAGGCTACAAACAAAAACACTGCGTTTAAAAGAGGATTATTATAAAAAACTTAATAAAGCCAATGCTAATTCGCCGCATCGTCAAGCGTTATTAAGTACCGCTCACACTATTTTAATCGACGAAAAAGCAGCGCACGTGCAAGAGCACCAAGAAAAAATTGATATTCAACCTTTAATAGACGTAGCCATTAAGCATCAAGATGAAAATCCAAATGATGCCATTAAACTATTAGAAGTGGCTCAACAGCTAGCGCCAGACGACCCGCTGGTTGAGCATAAGCTGAGACAATTAGAATAAGTAACAAAAGGTACTCATTCTTTACTTTTTCTTGGCGTGCCCTTGCTTGGGCACAATCGAAAAGTAAAGAATCAGCGCTATCCACGAAAAGAAGATAGCGCCGACTAGCCAGCCATTTTTTTCATGGCCTTGGCTACGCTTACTGTTAAGAATTATCATAATAGGGAAAATGTAAGCACATAAAACGATAATTAAAAACGCAATTTCAGTCATTATTTTTCCAAGCTAGGCCAGTCAACTTCATTACTCAATACTCGCTCTTGCGCAATGTAATGCAAAATATCTCCGGCGTTTACTGCATAATCTAAAGGCGGATTTAAATCCATATTTTTTGCACTTAAATTATGAGCCACACCTAACAATATTGCATCATGATCGTACTTAAAGTGATGAAATAATTTACCAAACTCCATGGTTTTTACATTACTAGGGATTTGTAAACTAAACTGCGTATCACCATGCAAGGTTGATAATAGTTCCTCTTGTACACGACTTGAGCCTGGGTCTTGCATTGAGCGCACTAAAATCTCTGCCGATTTAGTACTGCTACACTCTACGTTGTGGCAATGCTCTAATAACATTTCCACTTTCGTTTCATCAAAGAAGTGTGCACTTATGTGACAATCTTCTTTGACTAAACGGCTAATACGCAGTGCGGTGGTAAATGTTTGGTCGTCATCTTGGCCATCAATAATCACTTTATCGGCGTGGCGAATGGCAACGCGTTCTAATTCATCCAAATCGGTGAAACTGGTTAGGCGAGCAAAATCAACATTCTCATTACTTAAAAACGGATGCTCTATTTGTTCAGTAACCGCTAATAAAATACGGCGATCTGTCCGCTTAGTATCAGCCAAAATGTAGTCGATCATTTTTTTGGTACGAGCATTATGCCAACCAAAAATAATAATATGATTGCTACTGTGAGCAAAGTTTTTATCACCAGTCATAGCGCGCCTAATTAAGTAAGTTACTGTTTGTCCTGTTTTACCCAACAAGACACCAAATAAAGCCAAACCAAAAGGTATTTGTATTAATGCGACAATCCATCGACCTAAGTCAGTTGATGGACTTAAATCCCCATACCCTACCGTTGAAGTGGTTACCGTGTAGTAGTAAAAAAAAGTACCCGGTGAAAGCAGTGCCTGCTCATTTGCCACTAACAATAAGCACCAAGTAAGCAGCATATGTAAGGATGTTGCTATTACAACAGACTGCCAACTTACCTGATCAATATGGCTGCGCAACAGCACAACAATACGTTTAAAAATATGATGCATAATTTTTTGTTAATCGATTGATTATTTAAATCATTTAGTAACACGATACTGCACATGATAACACTTAAGCAACGTTTTACTGTAATCGAAATATTCACGGTTCGTTATGAAGAAAAATAAGAGTAAACTATAGTTATAAAGTTATGAGGAAAAATATGGGTCTATTATGTCAGGTGTTTTAGCGTCAGTTGATCAGCGTACTCAGCTTGTAGGCGAAAATCGTTTAGAGTTGCTACTTTTTTATTTGCATAGCCGCCATTTATTTGCACTCAATGTATTTAAAATAAAAGAAGTGGTAAAGCTTCCCCGTTTAAGCAAAATACCGCACTCTCACCCTAAGGTAACCGGTGTAGCCAACATACGCGGTGAATCTATCCCAGTGATTGACCTTCGCCAAGCCATTTCTATGGCTAAAAAAGAATATGGTGAAGATTGTAACCTGGTCATAACTGAATATAACCGCACCACACAAGGTTTTTTAATTGGCAAGGTTGATCAAATCATGAATATGACCTGGTCTGACATTATGCCGCCACCCAGCTCTGTGGGTAAAAATCATTATATTACGGCACTAACTAAAGTGCAGCGTGATGGCCAAGAGCAATTAGTTGAAATTATTGATGTAGAAAAAGTACTCGCTGAAATAGTTGAGTACGAGGTCAATATTACTGATGGGGTGTTGGATGAAACCATCGTAAACGAATTTGCAGGACGCAAAATATTGCACGCCGATGATTCGCCAACAGCACGTAAACAAGTTAGCGATACGTTATCGCAGCTTGGTATCGAAATTATTCCTGCCAGTAACGGCCTAGAAGCCCTACAAATGCTCAAAAGCTGGGCTGATGAAGGGCGCGATGTTGAAAAAGAGCTGCTAATGGTGATTACCGATGCCGAAATGCCTTCGATGGATGGCTATCGCTTAACCTATGAAATACGTAACGACAATCGCTTAAAAAACTTACATGTGGTGCTTAACACGTCCCTGAGTGGTAGCTTCAACCAAGCCATGGTGGAAAAAGTAGGCTGTAATGCATTTTTATCAAAATTTCAGCCCGACTTACTCGTTCAAGAAGTACAAAATCGCTTAAAGCAAGTGCTTGGTGATTCTTAATTGAGCATAACTAGCAAATACCGACCAAGGTAAGTATTTGCTAGCGACACCCCCTCATTAACAACCTTTAAAAAGTCTGCCTTGCTGAGCGTTTATTCAAAGCGGTGTTTGCTAATCCTAAGATTTCATGATTAATTAACAAATAAGTTTTCACTAACTCGTTATTAATTATGCTTAATAAAGTTGCCAGTCCATTTACCAAGCTCGTCGAGCGCTACTTACCCGACCCATTTATATTTGTTATTTTGCTCACCATTATTACTTTAGTCATTGCGAATTTAGCGACCCCTGCAACCACACTTGAGGTAATAACATCATGGGGGAGCGGGTTTTGGAACTTACTAAGCTTTGCCATGCAAATGCTGTTGGTGCTAGTAACAGGCTATATGCTTGCCAGTACCTCTTTAATAAGTATGTTACTAACAAAATTAGCAACGCTTGCTAATACGGCCCCAAAAGCCATTATTTTAGTGACATTTATTTCGCTTTTGGCAAGCTGGCTAAATTGGGGGTTTGGCTTAGTAATTGGTGCTTTATTTGCTAAAGCGATTGCTAATCAGACTCGAGTGGATTATCGGCTGTTAGTGGCAAGTGCCTATTCAGGCTTTGTAGTATGGCACGGCGGATTGGCAGGCTCCGTACCACTAACCATTGCCACCGAAGGGCATTTTTCACAGGCGACTATGGGTATTATTGGCACACAGCAAACCTTATTCGCAGGCTTTAACATTGCGATTCTGATTGGCTTATTTATTATTATGCCGCTGGTTAACCGCTACATGCTACCGAGTGAAAAAGACAGTGTTTATGTTGACCCATCACTGCTTGAAAACACACCACCTGATAAAGTAACAATAACACGCCCTGCTCAGCATTTAGAACAAAGTAAGCTATTAGGTATGGGCATTGGTTTAATCGGACTTGCCTACTTAGGTTATTACTTTTTCATCGCAGGTGGCGGCTTAAACCTCAATAGTGTAATTGCCCTGTTTTTGTTTATGGCAATCACTCTGCATCAAACACCCCATAATGTGCTTAATAGCTTGCAACAAGCGATTCCGAGTGGCGCAGGAATTGTAATTCAGTTCCCTTTTTATGCTGGCATTATGGCGGTCATGGTAGATACTGGACTGGCGCAACAAATATCACAGGGCTTTATAGCCATCGCTGATGCCGATAGCTTGCCATTTTACAGTTTCATTAGTGCAGGACTCGTTAATATGTTTGTGCCCTCAGGTGGCGGACAATGGGCGGTACAAGCGCCTATTGTTATCCCTGCAGCACAAGAGCTTGGTGCAGATATGGCGCGGGTTGCTATGGCTGTGGCGTGGGGAGATGCGTGGACTAATTTAATTCAACCCTTTTGGGCATTGCCGGTATTAGCCATTGCAGGATTAAAAGCTAAAGACATTATGGGCTTTTGCGTGGTACAGCTGATTATTACTGGGGTGTTTATATCCTTGATGTTGAGCTTTTATCCGTAAAGAAAAAAACTTATTAGTAAGCAAAAAAATAAAAAAAGTGATAATACAATGAAAAACTTACCCATATTATGAACTTTCTTTTGATTCTTAAGCTTATAATCTAAAAGCTGATCACCCATCAAGGAAGAGCAGTGAGGACATGTGCACAATGAATTATCATGTAATAAACAGCAACGTTCGCAGCGGCTCTGCTTCCTCTTTTTTAACATTATTGCTAAATTAAACCCAATAGTCATATTAAACCTAAATAGTAAAACTCAATCATATTAAAGCTACTACTTTTTATCTTTCAAAAGATATGTTCGCAACTTTCTATTGAAGTAAATAACAACTAAGACTATGAGCATATAATAAGCAAATTTATATACTTCATCTGTAAAGTGAATATAATTTTCATATAATAAGTTAAGAGAAGACCATATAAAAAAAGTTGCAATTATCTGAATTAAAAGTACTTTATATCTCATTACTTCAAATCAAACCAAGCTACTGCAGCTATGTATACAGCACCAGCAACAAGTGCCCCTTTAACGCCCAACATACCACCAGCAGACATTGCCGAAGATAAATCTTTTGAAGAAAAATCTCCCCAACAATGTTCTGCACATCCACCATTCACTTCTTGAAATTCATTCACGCTTAATTCACGCATTTTATTATACTCCATAAATCCGGTGCTTTTTAGTTAAGTCATCGGGTTGTTAATATGCTCAACCTTACAATTAGGTGTGCGGTTAATAGGCTGGCTTTAGCTGCTCGCTAAAGTTAACTAAAGCTACCCGTCTTTTAGTTGTTTGCATTTAGCAAACTACCAAAATTTTTAAAGTTATTTTTACTGCCCAACATTACGCACTTACTGTTTGCTGTTGCATATTCACCAGCTCTCCACCTTTAAGTTCAAATACTTTATCTGCCATATTAATAGTTTCTTGGCGGTGGGCAATCATAATGCGTGTAATGGGTAAGTGCTGAATTTGCTCGCTTATTTTAGCCTCGTTATCTTTATCTAAATGGCTTGTTGCTTCATCCATAAACAACACGCAGGGCGATTGATATAACGCACGGGCAAGTAATAACCGCTGCACCTGCCCACCCGATAAGTTTGAGCCCATATCACCTACTAACGAATTGTAACCCATGGTCATTTTAGTAATATCATCATGAATAGCAGCATGGTGGGCGCACTGCTCTATTTTTAAATAATTGGGTTGTGGATCAAAAAAGCTGATGTTATCGGCGATTGAACCTGCCAGTAACGTGTCGTCTTGCATTACAGCGGCAATTTGCTTACGGTAATTTTTAAGGCCGAGCTGGGTAATGTCTTTACCATCAAGCAGCACTTTACCTGAGGTAGGTTGCAATAACCCGAGCATCATTTTCATCAAGGTAGTTTTACCCGCACCAGAAGGCCCGGTAATCGCAATAGAATCACCAGCATTGAGCGTTAAATTCACGTTAGTTAAAATGGGCGCTTGCTCTTCACTGTAACTAAAGCAGATATTTTCAAGGGTAAGCTGACCTTTAACATTACCCTCGTCATCACCGGTATAGGCTATTTCACCATCGCGATTGGCTTCTTGTTGAGTTAGGGCAATATCGGCAATACGGTCTAAGTGTAAGCGCATCATTTTAAATTGAATGATTTGCTCAATTAAGTTGGCAAAGCGGCTAGTTAACTGGTTTTTATAGGCAATAAACGCCAGTACCATACCAACAGACAAGCTATTGCTCATAACTAACAATGCCGCAAAGTAAATCACTAATACATTTTCCAGGCCAAATAGCAGTTTATTAAATGAATCAAAACTTATATTTAATCGCCCTAAACGAATTTCGCTGTTTATTACCTCAGCATAACGGTTTTGCCAAATGCCTTGGCGCTGCGATTCATTACCAAACAATTTTATGGTTTGCATACCGCGAATATTTTCTAAAAAGTTGGATTGTTCTTTAGCTGAATTTTGAATCATTTCTTCGGTGGCTTGGTGCAGTGGCCTGTAAAGTGCTAAGCGCACTAAGGTATACAGCACAATTGCCCCTACAACCACCGCAGTGAGTTTCAGTGAATAAATAAGCATCATAATCAATACGGTAATGGCCATGACGCCATCGACTAAGGTTTCTACAAACCCAGTAGTAATGCGTTCTCGTATTTGTGCTAATGAGCCAAAGCGCGAGACAATATCGCCAACATGGCGCGACTCAAAATAATTCATTGGTAGTCGCAATAAGTGCCTGAGCAAGTTCACCCCCATTTGCATATTGAGCAAACTCGAAAGCCGCAAAATCAGCCAACTCCGCACTGCATTAGTCACCACTGAGATAATTGCAATCAGCGCGAACCCCATAGCCAGTACCGTTAATAACGATTCGTCAAAACTAATTAGTACTTCATCCACAACCCACTGCATATAATACGGGGTCATTAAGGCGAATAGTTGTAATACTAATGACAATGCAATCAGTTTTAGCAACCCTGCTTTTAAGCCCTTCATGGTGCTCCAAAGCTGGGTAAACTTCATTCTTGCTTGTTCTTGTTTAGCTTCAAACTTGCTGGTTGGCGTGAGCTCTAAACAAATGCCGGTAAAGTGTTTACTAAACTCTTCCGAGCTTAAACTACGCTTACCCACAGCAGGGTCGTTAATAGCAAATTTAGCTGAAGGCCCTTTACCAGAGACTTTGGTCAGCACCACAAAGTGATTCATATCCCAGTGCAATATACACGGTGTTTGCAGTTTATGGACTTCTTCGATTGGGCATTGCAGCGCACGACTGGCTAGCCCTAAATTATCACCCAGCTCAATCAGCTGCTGTAAGTTCATACCCTTTAGATTCGCCGAAAAGCGCTTACGCATAGCCGGCATATCCAGCCTATGACCGTGATAGCTTGCCACCATTGCCACAGAAGCTAGGCCGCATTCAGCTATTTCGGATTGAAGGATAAGGGGTATGCTATTTTTCAGGCTAAAGTTTAAATCCAAAACACTATCCTAAGTTAAATCACGAATTGAGCAGCTAAGCTATAATAGAAACAACTTCACTATTTGATACATTAAATTAGCTAAAAACACACATAAGATAATAAAAACAATAGTACTAATACTGTTATTCTTTTCAATCTGCTTTTCTAATGCTAAGAATATACAAGTAAATATAAATATCAGATAGTTATCACTTGAATTTTTAATGAAAATGAAGAACACACTCAAAACAAATGTTATTAATGCAATTGATTTCATTCCTACCCCTTATTGATTTAAGGCCCAACCAAAGATTGGACCTTAATTACTTACTCTGTCGCCATTGAATAAAGTGAAGAGCCAATATACCAACCACCTGCAGCAGCAGCGATTACAGGAAAGAAAAATGCTCCTGCCGCGGCGCCAGCGATCGAGCCCGCAACGCCAACAATACCAAGCCCTAAGCCAATCGTATTATCTGCATTTAATGCCCCACCTGTAACGACTTTACATTCTAATTCGTTTAATTCTTTCATTATTTCTGACTCGCATAATATGCAGCACCAGCTGCAACTAGAACCAACCCGCCGGTCATAAACATAGCACCAGCTAATGCGCTAGTCGTAACAAAAGCGGCCCCCCAAGCTCCAGCTCCACCAATCAAACCTGTTGCACCTAGAGATCTTCCTCCACCATTTACTTCTTGAATTTCTTTTACGTTTAATTCACGCATTTTGTTATACTCCATAAATCCGATGCTTTTTAGTTAAGTCATCGGGTTGTTAATATGCTCAACCTTACAATTAGGTGAGCGGTTAATAGGCTGGCTTTAGCTGCTCGCTAAAGTTAACTAAAGCTGGCCGTCTTTTTCGGTTGTTTGCATTTAGCAAACCACCAAAACTTTTAAATTTTCCTTTATTGCTACAATTAACTTACTCGTCCTTTTAGGCTATACAGCGGCTCGAGTAACCATTCAATTAATGTGCGCTGCTCTAGCATAATATCTGCCTCAAACAACATGCCGCTTTTTAGCTCAAATGCTTTACCATAAGCCTGCATTTGTTGCTGGCTAAGTGTTGCTCGCAAGCGGTATACTGGCTCTTGCAGTGCGATAGGCAAGCGTATTTCGTTTGGGGTAATGAGCGCCTTATCAATCCGGCTAATTTTGCTGTTAATAAAACCAAAGCGTTGATAAGGAAAGGCATCAAATCGCAAACGCGTATCGTTACCAAGCGCAATAAAACCTGCTGAACGTGTAGGTAATAGTAATTCAGCCACTAATTCTGAACCTTCGGGAATAATATGCAGTAGCGGTTTGGCTTGGGTGAGTGTTTCACCTTCCACCACTTGAATACCCGTGACTGTACCGCTATTACTTGCGGTGACGGTGTATTGATAGTTACTTTTAATTTGCGTAAGTTGGTTTTGAACATCCGCTTGTTGGCGTTTAAGACTATTTATACGCAACGTGTATTGCTGGGGCACGTTGGCAATATTAAAGCTTAGTTGGCTTAACTGGTTTTCTTGCTGCATCAGCAAGCGTGCTAGGTTTTGTTTTTCTTGCTTAGCATCCAACAGGGCTTGCTGTTGTTGCTCACGCTCAATATTTGATAAAAAGCCATTTTTATTAAGCTGGTTAAGGTTACTTTGTTGGCGGTTAAGTAGCGCTAGTTTTTCATCAGTAAGTTTAAGTTGGCTTTGTAATGCAGCTTGCTCATTAGTTAGTGCACGTTTTTGTGCCTGCAAGTTAAGTGACTCTTGCTTTTGTAGGGTGTGGTTTTGTGTAATTTCGTCATTAAGTAGTTGTATTTGCATACTTAGCTGTTCAACTAGCTGGGTACTCAAGGCTATGCCTTGGCTGTTATTTTGCTGCACAATGATGGTCGCCAACGGCTGACCTTTATTAACGGCATCACCCTCTTGTACAAATAGCTGCTCAATCATACCACCTTGATTAGCAAAGCTTTGGATAACCCCTTTATTAGGCATTAAAAAACCGCGCACGGTTTCTTTGCGTGAGTATTCTGCAGTGAATAAAAAGGTAATAACTGTGACAGCCACACAGGCCAAAATAAGCACAGTTAATTTTATTGATAGAGGTTGTATGAGGGTAATCGCCCCCGTTAAACGCTCACTTTGCTGAGCGATAGCTTCCTTTCTAAATAACATCCCTGAACAATCCCTGAACAACCCTGATATCGGAACACTACATCTTCAGTTACAAAAAAACAACAACAAACATACAAAAACCTTTAAAAACAGCAACAACCGAACAAAAAAAACAGCACAGTGCACATTTTTTAAACTTTCCATGCTGTTTTTTGTCGTTAGCTCGATAAAATTTTCATTGGCAAACTCAGTATTGGATTGTCAGAGTCAGCAAAATGCATCATCACTGCTACATGACCTGCAACCACCAGCGCATACATGACCGCTGAAAAGCCTTGGCCATATTTATCTAATGGCAATAAATGCGAATAATGACGGCCGCGCCATTCAAACACAATTTCCAGCGCCCCAACAAACAAAAAGAACACTAATAACATTAAACCAAAGGTGTAACTTAGCCATAAGCCAAATAACACTCCCAATAAACATACACTCAGCCCCACCCACGATCGCATTGAAAAGCTAATGCTTTTTAGTACATGCCCGCCATCAAGCGGTAAAATAGGCAGTAAATTGAATAAATTAAGCAGTGCACTAAGCACTGCAACACCGGCAAATATTTCCATTTCTGTAGCGTAATAAAACACTACACCTAGCACTGAGGTAAACAAACCAAAGGCAGGGCCCATTAGTGAGATCACCACATCTTGCCAGCGCGTAGTTATTTTATCGTCGCTAACGGCTAACCCGCCTACAAAAGGAATTAAATAAATGCCTTTGGTTTTTATCCCAAAATACTTCATAGCTCGTACGTGGCCATATTCATGTACCACCAAGCAAGCAATCAGCATTAACGCAAATTCAATGGTAAACAGCCAAGCATAACCGGCCACCGAGGCGCTCGCTAGCGCCACTTTAACCACCTTAGCACTTTTAAATAACTTAAAGCCTAGCGCCGCAAGTCCCAAAAAGCCTTTTTTAGATTCGCCTTGCGCCGCCACAGGTAAAGCCAGCTGAGTGGCAAACTGATTATCTACAAATAGCGCAATACTCTGTTGGTTAACGTCACTGCTATCAATACCAATTAGCTGCTCATCAAGCATAAACTCAACATAGTTTTCACGTGGATTTTCAAATGCAATCGCTTGCTGATCATGAAATATTTTTACAATTTGTTGCTTATCTAGCATAAGCGTAAACGGTTGTTCGGCTAGATTCAGATCGATTTTTATCATTGTTATATCAGTTCGCTTAATTAGGGGCGCTATTTTGAGGCAGAAAAATCCAGTCGATAGCAAGGCAAAAACTTCGTTATTTAGTTGCTTTAAAGAAGAATTTTTTAACGCAGCTCGCGTCTGACTTGCTCCCTCAAAATGATTAAGTATTATTGCGGCTTGGTATTATAACCATTATAAATTATGGCGCTAGTATACCTACCCACCTAAAAAACACGAGCAAGATAGAATAATTTGTCGATTGGATTTTGCTGATATTTAAAATTTAAAACAGCAATAAATACTGACAAAAACAATTCAAGCGACTATTTTTAAAACAGAAGGATATAAATTACGACTGTTAAGTTAAGGACAACAATGCGCACAAAATTACCAAACATACTCGTTGTCGATGACTCAAAAGCCATTTTGATTGTCATGAAAGCTATTTTTAATGAACTCGAAATGTCGCAAACCACAACCACCTGCTTAAACCCAGTTAAAGCACTTGAAAAAGTAAAAGCTGATATAAACTATTTTGATGCCATATTTACCGATCTAAATATGCCAGAAATGGATGGCATGGAGCTGATCCGTAACTTAGGTGAAATAGGCTATTGCGGTGCAATTGTTATTATTTCTGAAATGGACCCTAAAATAATCAGCCTAGCCGCTGACCTCGCTAAACAGCACAATGTGCATTTAATTGGCAACCTATCTAAGCCTGTGCAACTCAATCAGGTAAATACGTTACTTACCAAAATCGCTCAGTTAAACAGCCACACACTTGTAAAAGAGCGCCCAATCACTAAAGAAAAACTAATTAACGCATTAAAAAATAATGAAATAACACCTTACTATCAACCTAAAATAAATATAAACACCAATCAAATACAAAGTGTTGAAGTGCTGGCTCGCATTGTATCAAGTAAAGACGAGCGAGTTATTTTACCAAGCCGTTTTATCAGCCTGGCTGAGCAATGCGATTTAATCAATGACATTACGTTTACGCTATTTGAAAAAGCCTGTGGTGACATCAAGCAACTAAAAGAGCAGCTGGGTACAAATTTGAAATTGTCATTTAACTTATCGCCGTGTCAGTTAGATGATTTAAACAGCCCCAATAAGTTATTACAGCTTCTACAAAAACATGATGTTTTACCTAGTGATGTGGTGCTTGAAATAACCGAGCAGCATGCCCTTTCAAGCTACACTCAACTCGAAACCTTAAATAGATTAAGAATATTCGGCTTTGGTATTTCACTCGATGACTTTGGCACTGGTTTTACTAATATTAACCAACTGAAACAGCTGCCATTTACAGAAGTAAAAATAGATCGCTCTTTTATTAGCCACATAGAAACCGATAAGTTTTCTCAAGTGGTAGTCAGTTCACTAATTAATATGACAACCCAAGAGCAGCTTGAATTAGTGGCCGAAGGGGTTGAGCGCCCCGAAGAGCTGGCCTACCTCAAGCATTATCAAACAAATTTAGCTATACAGGGCTTTTTATTTAGTTGCCCAAAAGCAAAAGCTGAATTTATCTCGTGGGCCCAACACTGGATAAAAACAGCTGCTAAAACAAAAAACAGCTAACGAGATTCATTATCGTCGGCGCTGACGATATGCTCACTATCAGCTAAACGCTGGTGCCAACGCTGCTTTGCTACGGCGCGCATATTGGTTGATTGATCTCGCTCATCCACAATTTCTAAGCCCATTAACGCTTCTATCATATCCTCGAGCGTTACAATTCCTTGCACATCACCGTATTCGTCAATCACTAAGCAAATGTGGGTACGTTGGGTGAGCAATGTTTGTAATAGCGACGATACATTTTGGGTGCTCGGTACCGTATAGATAGGTTTAACTAACTTACTAATTTTGTAATCTGTGCCTAACCGATGATATGCCAACATAATATCGTTTTTATGTACAAAGCCTATGATATCGTCAGCGTCTTTGTCATAAATTAGCACTCGAGAGAATGACGACGAACCGTGTTCACTCAAGTATTGATTAACGGTAAGATCTTTATGGATTTTAAAAATGACCGTACGCGGTGTCATTAAATCGGTTAGTTTTGCATGCCTAAAGTGCAGCAAGTTACGAATGATTTCTGATTCATCAGCATGAAGCGCCCCAGACTCACTACCAATGTCGGCCATTGCTTCTATTTCTTGGCGAATATAATAGGCCTCATTATGCTTTTGACCCATCAAATTAGTTAGCTTTTGTGCTGCCCAAACAAAAGGCTTAAGGACTAGTACCAAAATACGTAAACCATAAGTCACACTAGGCGTTAAAGCACGCCAATAATTAGCCCCCAGCGTTTTAGGAATAATTTCAGATAACACCAGTACCAATAAAGTCATAATCGCAGACGCAATCCCCACAGCCGCATCTGAAAACACCACGGCAGCCTGTGCGCCCACGCCCGCAGCACCAGCAGTATGTGCAACAGTATTAAGTGTTAAAATAGCCGCTAATGGCTGATCGATATTACTTTTTAGCTTCTCTAGTTGCTTAGCCAGTACTGGCCGCTCTTTACGAAGCAGCGCAACATAACTAGGTGAAATGCTCAATAGCACCGCTTCCATGACAGAACATAGAAACGAAATCACAATCGCTGTAACCATGTAAACGATTAATAGTGTCACTTTTTTTCCTCTAAATTGGATATATGAGCATCATAACAATACATGCTATATTTGGCCAAATCTCCAATAATAATAGGCATAGTAATGAATTTAAGCGCACCTTGGCATCGTTACGCAAAACGTTTTACTCACTTGGCAGCCCTACTCACATTAAGTAGTTTGAGTTTAACGGCATTAGCTGCCCCACTCGATCAATCAAAAATTCAGTTTATCGGGCCTCTTGCAGAAGACATGCAAGCAAAGCCATTTCAAACACCGCATGGCGACGTGATTATCAATAATCTGCTTGCACAACTTGAATCAAATAAAGAAAGCTTTGTTGTGTTTGGTAAAAAGCATAAGTGGCAACCACTTGATAAAATTAACGCGCTTACTTTAGGCGGTTTACAAGCACTTAAATTTAATATTGAAACTAACCGATTTACTCAAGGCTCCTTAAACATTAAAGGAATAGAGCAAGGCCAGGTTTTTATTAACGGTGAGAAACAAAGTGGTGAAAACCAACGCTATCAGCTTGCTTTAAATAACGGCTCACACACCGTTATTGTCATTGCTCAACAGGTTGCTAATTGGAATGATGTCACCTTAGAGTTTGTGCCAAAAGCAGAAACTGACGCCGTGACCCTAACGACAAATAAGACCAAGCGCTTATCGGCTAAGCAATTGTTTGACGCCCCAACTATTAGCGGCTTGTCTTTGTCACCTGATGCTAAGCATTACTTAAGTACAACAAAGCGTTACAGCGATAAAACAGGCAACGACGCCATTACCACAACCGAGCTTAAAAATACTAATAACCAAACGGTATACCGATTTGAAGAAGCGCAGCCTAGCCAATTCACTTGGAGTCCTGATAATCAATTTTTAGTCTATTTACTCAACGGCGAATTAAAGCAGTTAAACCGTAAAACTTTCGCTATAAAAACCTTAGCCTCAGGCCTTGAGGGGGCAAGCAACTTTAGCTATTACAACGATAATAGTATTCTTTTTAGCTGGTCCAAATCACCTGAAGAAACCAATAGCCTCACTAAACATCATAAAGGCTTGCAAGACCGTTGGTCTTACGCCCGTACGGTTAGCCAATTATATTTACTCGATACCCACAGTGGTTTAACCAAAGCCCTGACCGAAGGCGTATTAAGCCATCAACTTGAAGATGCTAATAGCAACCGTGGAAAACTATTAATAAGTCGTCCAGTAATGGCCATGCAAGCCTCAACCCATCCAGAGACTGAGCTGGTTGAACTTACATTAAAATCCAACAGCATAAAATCGTTAGGTAAGTTTAAAACCTTTAATCAAGCGAAATATACCGCAAACAATATTTATGTTGTTGCAGGCCCTGATTTTAAAAATGGCGCAGGCAGAGTACTACCGCAAACCATGCTGGCGAATAATTATGATGGCCAGCTGTATTTACTAACCGATAACGCTAAAAAAGTAACGGCGTTAAGTAAACAGTTTGACCCTGCGATTGGCACATTGGAAGTACTAAGCAATGGCGATGCGTTAATCAAAGTGACAGAAAAAGACACCCAACCACTGTATTTATATGATCTGAGTAAACAACGCTTTAAAAAGTTAGATACAGGGTTTGATATTGTAGAACAGTTTAGTTTTTCAAATACTCGCAATACCCAGCTACTGCTCTCTGGCAGTAATGCTTCAAGCGCCCAACAACTCAAGCGCTTTGACGTAAGCAAAAATAAGGTGGAGTTAATCTGGGATTCAAACCCGATTGCATATGCCAATACCACGATTCCTAAGCTTGAAGAATTTAGCTTTACCAATAAGCGTGGCGTAGAAATATCTGGTCGTGTTTACTTGCCAAGTAATATTGATAAAACTAAAAAGCACCCTGCTCTGGTCTATTACTATGGTGGCACCTCACCTGTGACTCGTGGATTTACAGGGCGTTACCCTTTTAATTTATGGGCAGCAAACGGCTATGTGGTTTATGTGGTACAGCCAACTGGTGCAACGGGCTTTGGACAAACTTTTTCAGCGCAACATGTCAATGCGTGGGGCGATTATACCGCCGATGACATTATGCAAGGCACAGAGGCATTTTTAGCTAAATATGATTTTGTAGACAGAAGTAAAGTCGGTAATTTAGGGGCATCTTACGGTGGGTTTATGACGATGCTGCTTGCTACTAAAACCGATATGTTCAGCGCGTCTATTGCTCATGCGGGAATTTCAAACTTAACTTCTTACTGGGGTGAAGGATGGTGGGGATATTTATACTCAGGCGAAGCCTCTAAAAATAGTTTCCCGTGGAATAACTCTGAACTTTATAGCCAACATAGCCCAGTGTTTCATGCCGATAAAGTGACCACGCCATTACTGCTTATTCATGGTGACAGCGATACGAATGTGCCAGTAGGTGAAAGCTTAACTATGTACACCGCGCTAAAACTGCTAAATAAAGATGTTGAAATGATTGAGTACAAAGGAGCCGATCATCAAATATTTGCTCGCGATAAGCGCTTTAATTGGTGGAACACTATGTTGGCTTACTTTGATAAAAAGTTAAAAAATGAACCACAATGGTGGGATTCAATGTACGGCCAGTAGTCATTTAAATGCGCACTTAAAATAATTTATAAAAAGTGCGCAATACAAAGGTAATTTCATTATTCTTTTTTGTAATATAAAGTTACCGAAAAAAATTAAACTCTGTGTTATGCATGTAACGAATAATGCTAACATGCAAGGCTACTATTAAAAAAATAACAGACTATGGCAATTAATGTTTTATTGGTTGAAGATGACGAGCTGCTAGTAAAGCGCATCCAAAATCATTTTATAAATACCGAGTTCTCTATTGACGTTGACGCAACGGGTGCCGATGCTTTAAGCATGGTTAAAAGCCGTGTAAATCAGCGCAGTGCTATTTCCTTGGCAATTATTGATATTGTGCTGCCAAAGCGCAATGGTTTACAACTTGCCAAAGAGTTAAATACGCTCACCGATATTGGTGTTATTTTGTTATCGAGCCGTGACTCACAAGCTGATCGTATTGCTGGTCTTGCTCAAGGTGCCGATGACTATATTTGCAAGCCTGTCGATTTACTCGAGCTTGAGTTGAGAATGCGCGCTTTATACAAACGTATTGCAAACAATCAACACGACGATGACAGTGAAGAGTTTATCGAATACGCTGATTTTAAACTCCATCCAGATAACCGCACACTCATTACAGCCAGTGGGATTGAATCACGGCTCACCGAAGCAGAGCATAAAGTGCTTATTTGTTTAATCGGCAATGCCGGTAAAGCCACTTCACGTGAAAAAATATCAGAAGAAATTGGCCAGCCTGATTGGAGCCCCAACGATCGTACCGTAGACGTGTTAGTGGGTCGTTTACGTAAAAAGCTGAACGATGAGAAAGATCAAAAACGCATCGTCACCGTGCGTGGTAAAGGCTATATGCTATCTATTTAGTATTGGGTTAACTGCGATAATAAACGCTCAAATGCCCGATAATTAAGCGCTTCTTTAAGTTCATTTAAACTAATTTGTGGCGCGCCTTTTAAATCACTAATGGTACGCGCTACTTTTATCACTCTATGATAAGAGCGCGGCGATAACGCCAGCTTTTCACTGGCTCTAGCTAAAAACTGTAGCTCCGCAGCGGGTAACTCACAGTATAAGCTCATTTCTTTGTTATTTAGCCGCGCATTCACTTTACCTTGGCGTTTTAATTGTATTGCATAAGCCGCTTCTACTCGCGCTCTCACTTCAGCACTGGTTTCTTCTGCAGTCGTACTTTGTAGCTCCACGCTGCTTAGTCTAGGGAGCTCAATTTGCAAATCAATTCTATCGATAAACGGTCCTGATACCCGCGATAAATAACGCATCACTTGATCAGGGGTCGCCCGTTTATCATGATGGCACCCTGTCGGGCTGGGATTAAGTGCTGCAATAAGCTGAAACTGTGCCGGAAATTCCATTTGTCTTGCCGCGCGCGAAATCGTCACGGTTCCGGTTTCCATGGGTTCTCGTAACGAGTCCAGTACTTTGCGCTCAAATTCAGGCAGCTCATCTAAAAATAATACGCCATTGTGCGCTAACGATATTTCACCGGGTTTAGGGTTAGACGAACCGCCTACCAGCGCAACTGCAGAGCAAGTGTGATGAGGATTTCGAAATGGTCGCTGACGCCAGTTGGTTAAATCGATTGAGTGGCCAATAATGGAATACAAAGCGGCAGTATCAATGGCTTCATCATCTGACATGGTTGGCATTATTGTAGACATTCGTTGCGCAAGCATTGATTTGCCGGTTCCTGGTGGCCCTAAAAATAGTAGGTTATGTCCACCTGCGGCAGCAATTTCTAGTACTCGTTTAGCACCGGGTTGGCCTTTTACATCACTTAAATCGAGTAAAAAGTCTGGCGCTTGGGTACAGTCAGGGTAGGCAATATTTAATGGTAAAGGTTGTTGGTTGAGTAAGTCTCCCCAAACCTCTTGTATAGAGCTTACCGCTTTTCGTTTTACACCGCTGACAAGGCTGGCCAAACTATCGTTTTCAAGAGGAAGAAAGCAACAACGGTTTTGCTCTTTAGCACCGAGCACTGAGGGTAAAATAGCATTCACTGCACGTATTTCACCATTAAGTGCAAGCTCACCATAAAACTCATACTTATGAATATCAGGGCAGACTATTTGCCCCGATGCGACCAAAATGCCTACCGCAATCGCAAGGTCAAACCGCCCGCCGTCTTTTGGTAAATCGGCAGGTGCTAAATTAACGGTGATACGTTGATCGGGAAATCCAAATTGAGAGTTTTCAAGAGCGCTGCGTACTCTATCCTTGGCCTCTTTAACCGATGCTTCGGGTAAGCCGACAATATGAAATGCAGGTAAACCATTCCCTAAATGCACTTCAACCATAACCTCGGGGGCATTAATTCCTACTTGTGCGCGAGAAAATATACGGGCTAACGACATTCCTTATCCTAGTTAACTGCTGTATTAAACCAGTTTAGTCAGGATATTTAAAAACATGTAATATAATCTTCCATTTAATGGCCGAAAAGCGCAGCAATAAGGTCATTAACATACTCAAGATCATCGCCACTTCCACCGTTAAAGATAGGTTTATAGCTAAGGTATACACAATACCACCAGCAATACAGGTAATAGCATAGAGCTCACCTTTGAGCAGCATAGGAATATCGCGGGCAAGCACATCGCGAATCAATCCACCAAAACAGGGGGTGATCACCGCCATAATAATAACCGTCATATCAGGCATACCGGCCAATTGCGCTTTTTGTGCTCCCATTACCGCAAAAAAGGCTAAACCAAATGCATCGGCTGTTTGTAAAACATAATAAGGAATCGATTTTTGTTTATTGATCAGTCGTGTTGTAACAAGCACTGCGGCTAAAATAGCATAGAAGTAGCTTTGATCGTGTAACCAAAACACGGGTTGATCGAGTATCACATCGCGAACAGTACCGCCGCCAATAGCCGTAACGGTTGCAAGCACAACCACACCAAAGCCATCCATTTTCTTTTCATAGGCAACCAAGGTGCCCGATATAGCAAATACCGCTACGCCAATTAAATCAAACCAGTGATAGAGTTCAGTCATAATTTTGATAACAAAAAGTTTTAAAGAGTTTAACGCATAGCATACTAAATATTCAGAAATAACACTTTCAAAAAGTAGAATTAGAAAAGAACAGCAGAAATACGTGTTAAAAATAGCGTGAGGGAATATGAATTTTAGGCATAAAAAAACACGCTTTAGGCATGTCGATTTAATAAAACATGTTATTTCAGTGGTTGCGGGAGCCGGATTTGAACCAACGACCTTTGCTGGCTAATGGAGAGCTGAGTCGACGCGCTTTTAGACGCACTGAATTTTAGGCATAAAAAAACACTCTTGTAGAGTGTCGATTTAATAAAACATGTTATTTCAGTGGTTGCGGGAGCCGGATTTGAACCAACGACCTTTGCTGGCTAATGGAGAGCTGAGTCGACGCGCTTTTAGACGCACTGAATTTCAGACATAAAAAAACACTCTTGTAGAGTGTCGATTTAATAAAACATGTTATTTCAGTGGTTGCGGGAGCCGGATTTGAACCAACGACCTTCGGGTTATGAGCCCGACGAGCTACCAGACTGCTCCATCCCGCGCCTGAAATTGCAGATTTATTTATAGTTGCTTACATTACAACTTGGCTTCCAATCCTCTAAAGGAAATTGGTTGCGGGAGCCGGATTTGAACCGACGACCTTCGGGTTATGAGCCCGACGAGCTACCAGGCTGCTCCATCCCGCGCCTGTAATTTCTTTGTAACAGTATCGTGTTATTCACAAGCCTGTTTCGAAGAGAGCGCTATAATATAGGAATAAACCTATAATGCAAGGTTTTACTAATTAAAAACGTTTAAGTGAACAAAAACTCATCAAAAGGCGGTTATTACACTAATCGCTGATGTGGGTTTATCATTTTTTGCCACTCCCAATCGGGATGCCCCATAACAATAAAGTCTGGGTTTTCTGTGCTTTCCCTTTGGTTATAGGTCAGAGGGTTAAACTCAGCATCGGTAATACACCCCCCCGCCTCTTCAACTATTACTTGTGATGCGCCAGTGTCCCATTCACCAGTGGGACCAATTCTTAAAAAGCAGTCAGCTTTACCTTCAGCAACAATACAAGCTTTAAGCGAACATGAGCCTAAAGCCACCGTTGCAAATTGCGCATTTAAATACTGACTCACGGCTTCTATCTTTTGGCGGCGGCTTACAGCCAAAGTTAAACTTTCGGGAGGCGCTACAAATATTTGTTTATCATGCTCGCCTTTACGCTTAAACGCCCCATTATTAGCGGTAGCAAAATAGGTCACGTCTTTTGCTGGCCAATGAATCACTCCCAATACAGGATGATTATTTTCTATCAGCGCAATATTAACGGCAAAGTCGCCGCTTTCTAATATAAATTCACCGGTGCCATCCATCGGATCAAGCAGCCAATAGCGTTGCCAGTGCTGCCTGTCTTCCAATGCTGGGATCGGCGTCTCTTCTGACATAATAGGAATATCGGGAGCTAGCGCTTTTAAGCCAGCAACAAGTACATCGTTTGCGGCTAAATCTGCTTTAGTAACTGGCGTATTGTCTGATTTTTCTTGTTGACCAATATCATCTTTTTTATAAATAGCCATAATTGCATCACCTGCACTTTGGGCAAGTGTTATGCATGGTTCAAGTAATTTATCCATTAGTCGCTCCTGAGGCTAAGTACTTATCTAATAATAGCAGAGCGGCAACACTACGTGCTTCAGTAAAGTCAGGTTGTTCTAATAGCGACTGCCACTGCGCAAGTGGCCATTTAACAAGCACTAATGGCTCTGGCTCATCACCTAATAGGGTTTCAGGGTATAAATCTTTAGCAAAGAGAATATGCATAGTGGCATTGAAATAACTAGGCGCCATAGTGACCGTTTTAAGTGCTTCAAAGTATTCTGCACCAAAGCCAATTTCTTCTTTGAGCTCTCGGTTTGCCGCTTGCTCAGGTGTTTCACCGGGGTCAATTAATCCTTTAGGGAAACCTAACTGATAGTCATTGGTGCCGGCGCAATACTCTCGAACGAGTAGTAGTTCGTTTTCAGCTGTGATGGGTACAATCATAACGGCTCCACGGCCACCGCCGCGAATTCGTTCATACTGACGCTCTTCGTCATTTGAAAATTTTAGTTCTAAAGACTCCACAGTAAATAAGCGACTTTTAGCGACAACATTATTACTGAGAATTTGTGGTGGTGTTGGGTGCTTTTTCTGTGTCATGGGCATCAATTTGCTATCATTGCAGTTATACTAATCAT
Source organism: Pseudoalteromonas sp. APC 3495 (assembly GCF_030407645.1). Classification (NCBI taxonomy): domain Bacteria; kingdom Pseudomonadati; phylum Pseudomonadota; class Gammaproteobacteria; order Alteromonadales; family Pseudoalteromonadaceae; genus Pseudoalteromonas; species Pseudoalteromonas sp. APC 3495. The sequence goes on from NZ_JASDDA010000016.1 coordinate 70,477, forward strand.
ATACCCAAATGAGTATAAGATGCGAGTTTCAGTTTGAATTAAAAGCAATTTAAATGCAGAATTAATCATAAAATATCTTACCCGTAGTTAAGGTTAAATATTTATCTGGCGTTATTGAATTCGCCCTTAATATTTCATCATTGGGTATATGTTTTTATAGTTCAATTAACAGAGCCCATTATATTTCGCTTGCAAGCATTTCATCGCAACGTAGTCATTTAACGCCTCAATTTCCACAAGGATATATCATGCTCAATTGGTCAAAAATCGATACTGTATTACTCGACATGGACGGGACTTTACTTGATTTACATTACGACACTGACTTTTGGCTCAATGTTGTTCCACAACAACATGCTCTGGCTCAAAATATCAGTTTTGAGGAAGCCCGCGCAGATATCTTAAAACGCTATCAGGCTGTGAGTGGCAAAATTCAGTGGTACTGCTCTGACTATTGGGAAGCACAGCTAAACTTACCTATTCTCGAACTAAAGCGCCAGTCTGCTCACTTAATCAAAATTCGTGAAGACGTTCCGCATTTTTTAACGGAACTTCGACGTGCAGGTAAAGAACTCATTTTACTTACCAATGCTCATCCTGAATGCGTCATGCTCAAATTTGAACATACCGCTATTGATAATTATTTAGACGGAGTGGTGTCAACGCATGAATATGGGGTAAGTAAAGAGCAACAAAGTTTGTGGCATAAGGTTCAAGGGGATTTAGGGTTTGATAAACGCCGCACATTATTTGTAGATGACAGCTTACCGGTATTAAATGCCGCTCGAGAATACGGCATTGAGCATTTACTTGCGGTTGCTAACCCGAATAGCCAGCAACCACATAACGATATAACCGATTACTTAAGCGTCACCGATTACCGTAAGCTTATTTAGGGTCTGTTGATCTTTCAAGGTTAAATTTGCAGCAGTCTGTTTGGTATTTAGGCAAGGCAGAGCCTATGTGGTG
>NZ_JASDDA010000017.1:0-69820 GCF_030407645.1 Pseudoalteromonas sp. APC 3495
CCCGAACCCCGAACCCCGAGGCTATAAATCAGCCATCACTGGTAATCGTAGTAATCAGCTCACTCAATACTTCTTCGGCTTTGTCAGTGTCTACTTGGCAAGTACCGGCATTTAAATGGCCGCCGCCGCCGTATTTAAGGCATAACTCGCCAACATTAGTATTTGAGCTGCGGTTGGTGATTGATTTACCAATGGCGTACACCACGTTTTGCTTTTTAAGCCCCCACATTTTATGAATTGAGATATTACACTCGGGGAACATGGCGTAAATAACGAAGCGGTTAGTAGCGTAAATGGTTTCTTCTTCGGTTAAATTAAGGACCACTAAGTTGTCGTGTACTGATGAGCAGCGGTCTATTTGCTCTTTAGCTTGTGCGTTGTGCTCGTGATATAAAGCAACACGCTCGGCAACATCTTCCATTGCTAGTATTTGTTCTATGCTGTGATCTTTACAGGCGTCAATTAGCTTCATCATTAACTGGTAATTAGAAATTTTGAATTCACGAAAACGACCAAGCCCTGTGCGCGCATCCATAATAAAGTTCATCAGTACCCAATCAGTTGGGTTTAAAATTTCATCTTTTGAAAATTGTGCAGAATCCCCTTTATCGACCGCTTCCATCATGTCAGTTGAAATATTAGGGAATTTCTCTGCACCGCCATAATAATCATAAACAACGCGTGCTGCAGAAGGCGCATCTGGGTCAATAATGTGGTTTTTTATATCGCTTGCGTTACGAACGGTTTCACTCAAGTGATGATCAAATGCAATATGACAACCGGCAACATAGGGGAGGTTAGTGGTAATGTCGTTGCTGGTAATGGCTATTTTACCGTCTTGCATGTCTTTTGGATGCACAAATAAAATATCGTCGATTAAGTCTAAATCTTTAAGTAATACGGCACACACTAGGCCGTCAAAATCGCTTCGAGTGACAAGTCTATATTTATTATTGCTCATTTTCGGTCCATTTTTGTTTGTTTATTAATCTGAGTGTAGCAGTTTAAACTCCATTTTATATACCAGTTTTTAACATAAAAAAAGCCAAAACAATGGTTTTGGCTTTGAGTAGCAAGTGTGTATTAGTGATGTGTTATGCGCCTGGGCCACATTCCATACAATGGTTAAGAATGTCTGGGCCAAATTTTAATTTAGCGTTTAAATCACGCAGTGCAGTGCGTAGACCTTCTTCAATAACAGGGTGATAAAAAGGCATATCTAGCATTTGCGGTACAGTCATTTTGTTTTGTACAGCCCATGCAAGTAAGTGTGCTATGTGCTCTGCTTGTGGGCCAATAAATTCAGCACCTAAAAATAAGCCGGTACCGTGCTCGGCATACACACGCATGTGCCCTTTGTTTTTTAGCATAACGCGGCTGCGACCTTGGTTTTCAAAGCTAACTTCGCCTATCTCAAAGCAATCACAACTTCCTAAACGTTGGCTAATTTCTTTAAAGCTTTCACCAACCATGGCAATTTGTGGGTCGCTGAAAACGGCAGCTATTTTAGCGCGGCGTAAGCCTGCGCGCACACTTGGATAACGGCCTGCGTTTTGCCCTGCGATTGTCCCTTGATCGGATGCTTCGTGAAGCAGCGGCAGCATGTTACTGGCATCACCAGCTATAAATATGTGTGAGTCGCCACATTGCATAGTATGGGCATCGGCCGTTGGTACGCCACGTTCATCAAGCTCTATGCCGGTGTTTTCTAACCCTAGCTTATCGGTGTTTGGTACTCGCCCAGTTGCAGCCAGTACATAGTCAAACTGCTCAGTATGTTTAACACCTTGCTTGTCGGTATAGGTTAGCTCTGCTTTATTACCTACTTTTTTCATGTCTGATACGTTTGAGTCGGTATCAACATAAAACTCTTCTGCAAATACAGTGTTAGCGTAATCTTTAACTACTGGGTCGGTTAATGGGCCTATGGCACCACCTACGCCAAATAGTTTTACCTTTACACCCAATCTGTGTAACGCTTGGCCAATTTCAAGGCCTATAACGCCAGGGCCAAATACGGCCACTGATTCTGGTAAATCATCCCAGTCGAATACATCGTCATTTATAATCAGTCGGTCGCCAAAGTTATTAAATACGCCTGGGTAAGAAGGGCGTGAACCCGTTGCAATTACAAAGCGTTTGGCAGTAATAATGGTGTGGTCGTCTATTTGTACGCGGTTGGCGTCTAAAAATTGTGCATAGCCACGAATTTTATCTTCGCTAGGTATTTCATCTACCGCTTCTACTACGAATCCTGCAAAGCGATCGCGTTCACTTTTTACTCGTGCCATAACGGCTTTACCGTCAATAACCGGTTTTGAGCTGTGAACACCAAAGGCAGGGGCCATTACTATTGAATGGGCGGCTTCTGCTGCGGCAATCAATAATTTACTTGGCATGCAACCAACACGTGCGCAGGTTGTACCGTATGGGCCAGATTCAATCATAAGTACGTTTTGAGTAAATTGTTTAGCATTACGATAGGCACTTAAACCAGCGGTACCTGCACCTATAACAACAACGTCGGTTTGCAATTCTTTCATAGTGTTTTTCCTTTAGTAAACAGGGGCGTTGCAGCCCCTGTTTTATTTACTTAATTAAGCAAAGTATTTTTCTAGGTCGTCTGAGCCACCAATGTGCTTACCGCCAATAAATACTTGTGGCACGGTTTCACGGCCCGATACCGCTTTAAGGCTGGTAAGTGATGCGCCAGCGCCCATTACGATTTCTTCAAATGCAAAGCCTTTAGCTGTAAGTAGCTCTTTTGCTTTTTTACAGAAAGGACAGCCAGGCTTAGTAAATAGAGTAACTGCTTCTGGTTTTACTTGAGTTGGGTTGATGTAATCAAGCATAGTGTCAGCGTCTGATACTTCAAATGGGTCGCCTGGTAAATCTGGCTCAATAAACATTTTCTCTACTACGCCATCTTTAACCAGCATAGAGTATCTCCAGCTGCGTTTGCCAAAACCTAAATCGTTTTTATCAACTAACATGCCCATGCCGTCGGTAAATTCACCGTTACCATCTGGTAGTAAGGTAATGTTTTGCGCTTCTTGATGTTCAGCCCATGCGTTCATTACAAACGTATCGTTTACTGATACACAAACAATGTCATCAACGCCATTTTGCTTAAGTACGCCAGCTAGTTCGTTATAGCGTGGTAAGTGCGTTGATGAACACGTAGGTGTAAATGCACCTGGTAGTGAAAATACAACAACCGTTTTACCTTTAAAAATGTCGTCTGTAGTCACTGATTTCCATTCGTCGTTTTGACGCGTTGCGAATGTTACGTTTGGGATTGTTTGACCTTCAATATTGTTTAACATGTTTTTAGTTCCTCTTGATTTGTTGATAGCCATTATGGCGAACAATTAAATATAGTTCCAATCGTTTGTTTGTATTAAACTGATAGGTATAAGCTATCAGGTTGAGTGTAAATATGAACTTAAAAGATTTAGAGTATATCAAAGCGGTTGCCCACTATAAGCATTTTCGTAAAGCGGCCGATGCCTGCTTTGTAAGCCAGCCTACCTTAAGTGGGCAAATTAAAAAGCTGGAACAAGAATTAGGCGTTATTATTTTTGACCGCTCTACCAAGCACGTTACCTTAACTGCCAAAGGTGAACGTTTATTGACACAAATAGCTGTCGTTTTAGAGCAAATACAAATATTAAAAGAGCTGGCAGCAACATCTAATGAACCACTGCAGGGTAAGCTAACCATTGGTATTATTCCAACGATTGCGCCGTATTTATTACCTACGCTACTAACATCAATGAAAGCAGCGTTTATAAATAGCCAGTTTTCGTTTATTGAAATGCAAACAACCACTATTTTAGCTGCGTTAGAAAGTGGTGAAGTCGACTTTGCAATTTTAGCGGATGTACCTGAACTTAAAAGTTACCATACCATTGATTTATATAAAGAAGACTTTTTAGTTGCCGTATCAAGCGATAACGCATTGTGTGAGCATAAAAAAGTGGCACTGCAAGACCTGCAAGGTTGCAACCTATTAATGTTAAGTGATGGCCATTGCTTTAAAGATCAAGCCCAGCAGTTTTGTTTTTCGGCAGGGGTAGATGTTTCCAGCCAGTATCAAGGAAATAGCCTTGAGACTTTATTGGCGCTGGTGGCGATGGATGATGGTGTTACGTTTGTGCCAAAACTTGCAGCAATACCACGAGTGGGTATTCATTATTTGCCTATTTTTCCTAATCAACAACGTAATATTGTATTTGCATGTAGAAAGCATTACCCGCACTTATCTGGGGTTGAGCAATTGGCTCAGTGGTTAAGCGCCCACTCTAATTTAAAGGCTAAACTAAGCGAGGCGCTTTAGCATTTTACATGCGGCTATTGCTCGGCAATCTCTACAATGTCATTAATTTGTACGCCCGGCAAAGGCTGATCATTAATACTGACGGCAATAGCGCTGAGCTGATAAAGCTGCTCAATTCGTATACGGTTAAGTGTAGTGATGGTATGCGGCATAGTGTTGCCTTGTGCGTCGGTTAAATAATTATGATGGGCAATACTCAGTAGTTGGCCTTCTTCTAAGCCATGAGCCTTACCTAAATTAATCACTAATTTATTGTTTTCCATATGCATTATTTTACCTTGAGTAGGTAGACAGGCCATGGCTGCTTGTAGGTCATAACTTAAGGTTTGGTTTATATCACTAATGCTTTGGCCAAAAGGTGATTGCCAAAACCGATTACTATTTACATCAATAATGGCTGTTTTTTCAAATGGCCAAATTGCTTGGCTTTGATAGCTCTTTTGCCATAACGGCTCGTAAGTGGTGCCATTAAATAAGCTAAACTCTATTTGGTAGTGGCGCTGATAGCTTTCATCTTGCCAAAACGCATAGTCGCTATTGAGTTTATCGCTGGTAGATAAACTGGTTATTTGACTTAACAGCACATATTGCGCATTGCTGCGTGATGAAATTTCTTCTAACTGACTGTTTGAATAGTCATGCTGTTGATTAAAGTAGGTATCAACCTTTATAGCTTTGTTGAAATAGGCAACGGGTATTGCACTCATTTTTGATTTTTGCAACGAGGTATAAATGTTTTTACTGACTGCTTTGTTAATGTCAAATATTTGACCCATTCTCGCTTGTTCACGATTTGTTAATTGGCTTTGCGTGACAGCTATAAACTTATTAAAGTTGCTTTGTGGACATTGCTCTGTTTGCGCAAAGATATCTAAGCGTAAGGTAATTGCAAACTCATCACTACTGCGGTTTTCGCTAACGAGCTCTATTTTTTGAATTTCGCCTTGGCTACTTATTTTTAGCTGATCTTGGGTTAAAACACCATCAACAAGTGTTTGCACCGAGCTCACCCGCGCACCAGAGAATACAAGGGCTTGGGTAATCGCATCTTTTATTGCAGCGGCCTTTGCACCGGGAATGTCGCTATTTTGAATAACCGCATGGCCTGTAGACTCATACCACTGAGCGTGGGTAAAAGGTGAAAACGTTAATACCGCAGTGGTGCTTAATCCTGCCAATACTGCTTTTAAAAACGATTTCATACTCTTACTCCAATTAAACGTTAGTGTTAATAAATCTCAGCAAGTAATGTACCACTATTATTTGTTGTTACAGAATATAGGTATCACTGGCATTAAACGTGCATAACTGAGTTTAATTAGTTTTTAAAGGCCCTGTATGATGCGAGTAATGCCATTAATGATCACATTAGGCTGCTTAACGTTAAGCGGTTGTAGCAATATATTTGATAAGCACGTTGAATATAAATATGTTGAGCCAAATAATTACCCTGTATTAAAAGCAATAGGGTACGCGCCCATTAGTTTGCAGTCGGGAAGTAATGACACTCAAAAACAGCTTATGGCAATTAAAGCCTCCAAGCTAGAAGCATACCGCGAACTAACGGAACAAGTGTACGGGCAAAAAATTACCGCAGGCACAACCGTCGCAGGCTCTGTTGCCCAAGATGATTATTTACAGAGTAAAGTGCAAGGTATTATAAAAGGTGCGCAAATTATAAAAACTTATGCTGTTAATGATGTGTATATTACTGAGCTTGAGCTTAATATGAAGCGCGTACACGACTTGTACATCGGTGAGATAAAACCACGGGAAGTGAAAAAAGTCACTTATTACTAAGCGACAAGTTATTACTAACCGACAAATTATTAATCATAAAAAAACGCCTAAACGAATAATCGTTTAGGCGTTTTTTTATGAGTATTCTTTAGGCTTTTAGGTTACGCACAATGCTGTTGTCAGTATTAACTACACTACCGGCTTGATCGTAGGTCATAGACGAAGGTGCGCCAATTAAAATACCCTTTAATTGCTTTACACTTAACTGCGCCTGGTGCGCTGCATGAGCGTTAACTTCATTTTGTTTTTGACACTGCTCAAGCTTTTCTCGAGTTAGCTTTATTAAGTCAGCGTTTTCATCTGTTTGCTGATCATTACTGGCAATAAGTTTGCTGAGTTCTTTATCAAGGGTGCTTATACTGGTTAAAAAAGACATTTTTTGTTGGGCAATTTCTTTTAAACCTTCACCTCTTCGAGATGCAATCGCAGTAAGCTCCTGAGTGAGTAACTCGCTCAGTTTTGTTAAGCAAGTAATTTGCTCATTTAGTTTAATTGTAATTAAACTATTGTGATCAGCCATAAACGTTAAACTCAAAGTCTGCTAGATTTTTGGCAAGCTTCTCACTGTCGATTTGATAATTACCTTCAGTAATCGCTTTTTTAAGCTCAGCAACTTTGTTGCTATCAAAACCAGAAGACTGCTGCGCTTTCTCTTGTAACGATTTTAATTGCTTAGCTTGCGGTGTTAAGCTCACCGAATCGCTGGCAGCTTTAGGTGAAGGCGTTTGTGCCGCCTGTGTATTTGCATTATCTCTTTTTAAATCAACTTTTTGCTGTTGAGTGTTTGTTAAAACACTCGGTTGTTGATTTGATTTATTTACTTGACCGACCATAATAAAAATCCGTATATTGCCCAACTGATGCCTTTATATCGGCATTTATTAAAGATACTTTAGCATAAATTTATATTAAATATTTACTTGCACAGACTCTACACCATCTACACGCGCATTTAAAACTTTACCTGTCTTTTTGTTTTCTACTCTTACTTGCTCGCCCAAGGTGCCATCCTCTAATGCAATACCCGTCGTTTTCACTCTTAACCCTTTGATATTAGCATAAATTGTAACAGAATCACCTTTGCACACCATACATATTTGATTAAGTAAAACGGGCATTCCTTCACGGATGTTGCGTTTGCTACGACTACCAATAAGAGCCGTTGGATCTTCAAGGTACTGCGCTCTGATAAAGTGTGCAGGGCGCATATCAATACTTAAATGGGATGGAGTAATCACTTCACCTCGTGCTAAATTGGTAGTTGCAACTACAACAGGTGCTGATTCAGTGATTCTGACATGAACGTACTGTGCCCAGTTGTCACTATCGTTACATTTTATTTGAATAGTGACTTGGCGATTAAAGGGAGGCTCACTTGGCGTTATTAGCTCAGGCTCAGAATTACATTGGCGATCGGGAATGCGGCTATCTAGCGGTAATGCGCTAAACTGTATTTTGTTATCATTTGTAGTCACTGCTTTTTGAGCAACATAAGATACAGCCATTTCTTGCAATAACTCTTTACTAAATACTTGTGCCTTTAGTGGCAAAGCGAAGCAGAGGCTAGCAAGAAAATAAAAAACACTGTATCTTCTGGTTTTTTTTAACAAACTCATAATGTTTCGACTATGCTTATGGTTGCAAACAGGGTATAAATATTTTGCGTCAGAATTTAGACGCCCCCGTTGTGTTATGACGCTTTATTAATTGAAAGCAATTATCGTTCCTTATATTTGTTTTCTTAGGAGATTTAAATGGCCGGCATTTTAGACTCAGTAAACCAACGTACGCAGTTGGTTGGGCAAAACCGCTTGGAATTATTGTTATTTAAGCTTAATGGGCGTCAGCGCTTTGGTATTAATGTGTTCAAGGTAAGAGAAGTTCTTCAATGCCCTCCATTGACTAGCATGCCGAAATCTAACACTTATATCCGTGGCGTAGCACATATTCGTGGGCAAACTATTTCGGTGATTGATTTATCTATGGCCGTAGGCGGGCGCCCAATAAAAAGCATCGAAGATGGCTTTATAATAATTGCTGAGTATAACCGTACAGTGCAAGGATTCTTAGTAGGTGGTGTTGAACGTATAGTTAACATGAACTGGGAAAAAATAATGCCACCGCCGTCAGGAGCGGGTCGTTATTCTTATTTAACAGCCGTCACTGAAATTGAAAATGAGCTCGTTGAGATACTCGACGTAGAAAAAATCTTAAACGAAATCTGCCCAGTTAATACTACCGTGAGCGATGATGTCGCCTCGCAAGGTAATATACAAAAAGATTTAGGCGAGAGAATAGTATTTATTGCTGATGATTCGGCTGTTGCGCGAAATCAAGTAAAACGAGCATTGGAACCATTAGGTGTAACAACTGAGTTGGCTAAAAATGGTAAAGAAGCTTTAATAAGATTAAAAGAAATTGCAGAGCTCGATTGCGTAAATGATATTACAGAGCGAGTAGGGCTACTCATTTCTGATGTAGAAATGCCAGAAATGGATGGTTACACGCTGACTGCAGAAATCAAAGCTAATCCTAAACTTGCGCCACTACATGTGATTTTACACACATCATTGAGTGGTGTTTTCAATCAAGCGATGATTGAAAAAGTAGGAGCAGATGATTTTATTGCAAAATTTAACCCAGACGAGCTTGCAACAGCCGTTAATAAATGGGTTCATCGTGATTAATAAACATAGGTGTTATTGATTTGACTAATAAAGATTTGCAGCAAAACGAATACGATCAATTTCGCTTATTTTTAGAACAACAGTGCGGTATTGTTTTAGGTGAAAATAAGCAGTATTTGGTAAAGAGCCGTTTGGCACCATTAATGTCTCGATTTAATGTTGAATCGTTGTCTGAATTGGTAAGTAAAACTCTCGGTGTGCATGAGCGCCAGTTGCGCGCTGCCGTTGTTGATGCCATGACAACCAATGAGACATTGTGGTTTAGAGATCAGTATCCGTTTGAGTTACTTAAAACCAGATTATTCCCTGAGTTTAAAACGTTAAATAGGCCATTAAAAATATGGTCTGCGGCGAGCTCATCAGGACAAGAACCCTACTCAATAGCGATGTCGGTTGCTGAGTTTCAATCCAGCAGCCCTGGTGTTTTAAAAATGGGTGCACAAATAATTGGTACAGATATATCAAATACCATGCTTGATATGTGTAAACATGCTGAATATGATGCATTGGCATTGGCTCGTGGACTCTCTGCTGAACGCCGTAAAAAGTTTTTTAAAGACAGCGGCAATGGTATGGCACAAGTGGTTGATTCATTGAAAAAGCAAGTGAGCTTTAGGCATTTAAATTTGCTCGATTCGTACGCTTTAATGGGTAAGTTCGATATTATATTTTGCCGTAATGTTTTAATTTACTTTTCACCTGAGGTGAAAGCCAAAATAATTGCACAATTCTCTCAAGCACTTAACCCTAAGGGGTATTTATTTTTAGGTGCGTCGGAGTCTATGTCTGGTTTAAGTACTGACTTTGATATGGTGCGTTGTAACCCTGGTATCATTTATCAAAAGAAATGACCTTCATTAATATATTATCCCTCCTCTAAACGACGCCTATTGCGTCGTTTTTTGTTTTTATCATCACTATTTTCACTGCTGGCTCATTTATTGCTTTATCTGTACTGAGTCAATTTTTTGGAGGTAGTTATGGCTATCAGTTTTGATAAAGCATTAGGCGTGCATCCGCATGCGATGTTGATCCGTTCGCAAAGAGCAGAAATGCTCGCTACTAATATCGCAAATGCTGATACGCCCGGCTATAAAGCAAAAGATATCGACTTTGCCTCAGCATTAAAAACGGCAAAGTCCAACCAACTAAGCGGCAATACCATGGTAAGAACCAATGAAAAACACATTGCCGGTGGTACCCGTAGTGTAGGTAGTAATGAACTATTTCGTACGCCAAATCAAACAGATACAGGTGATGGCAACTCTGTTGATATACAAGTGGAACGGAACTTGTATACACAGAATGCTATGGAGTATCAGGCCAGTGTCCAGTTTCTTAATGGTAAATTTAAAGGCCTGAAAAAAGCCCTCGGTAGTCAAGGAGCCTAATTATGAGTTTATATAATGTGTTTGATATTGCTGGTTCTGGTATGAGCGCGCAAAACGTGCGATTAAATACCACGGCAAGTAATATCTCTAATGCCAATACAATTAGCTCTTCACAAAATGAGACGTACCGAGCGCGACAACCTGTATTTGCTGCGGAGCTAACAAAAGCGTCAGCGTCAGCAAGCAACCCACAGGGCTCTGCCGTTGGTGTAAAAGTGTTAGGAGTGGTTGAAAGTAATAAACCACTACAAATCGAATATAACCCAAATCACCCGAGTGCGGATGAAAATGGATATATTTACAAACCCAACGTGAATGTTGTTGAGGAGATGGCAAATATGATTTCTGCTTCTCGCTCTTATCAGACAAATGTTCAAGTTGCTGATGCAGCTAAGCAAATGTTAAGTAAAACACTGCTGTTAGGTCAGCGGTAACTGAGGGTAGCTCATGAGTAACGATATTAGTACTTCTTCATCCTACATGGACTCTTTACGTTGGCAAGATAAGCAAGTGCCAAAAAAAGAAGAGAGTGATGCGTTAACCCAAGAAGATTTCTTTTCGTTGTTAACACAGCAGTTGTCATATCAAGATCCCAGCAAACCAGCTGATAACGATCAGATGATTGCACAAATGACAAACTTTACTATGGCTGAAGGGATCTCAAATTTAAACTCTAACTTTGAGTCTTTAGCTGCGTCGATGACATCAAATTCAGCATTGCAAGCATCAACACTGGTTGGTAAGCAAGCGCTGCTGGAGTCTGACACACTTGAGCTTAATGAGTCGGGTGAGGTAAAGGGAGCGATTGTTGCTGAAAAGCCGGTAGACAATTTAACGCTTCGTATTGAAGATGCATCAGGGCAATTAGTTAAAACTATTGATTTAGGCACGCAGCCTGCAGGTGCGGTTCGCTTTGCATGGGATGGTAAAAACGAAGCGGGTGAACGACTTCCTCCTGGTGAATACAATGTTAAAGCTGAAGGCAGTACGGATGGCGAATTCTCTAGCTTACCAATTGCCTCATTCAAAAATATTGAGAGTGTTAATATTAATGGCTCAAGCGGCATTATTATTAATACCAAAGAAGGTGCGGTTAGGCTGACTGATGTCGCAGAAATCGCGTAATAGATTTTATGTATTTTTTAGCCAATAGGCTAAATATTTTTTAGGTTAGAGGTTAATTATGAGCTTCAATATTGCATTAACAGGCCTTGCTGCCGCACAAAAAGATTTAGATGTTACCGCCAATAATATTGCCAACGTAAATACCACGGGCTTTAAAGAGTCTCGCGCTGAATTTGCTGATGTATACGCATCATCAGTATTTAGCGCCGGTAAAACGAAAAATGGTGATGGTGTACAAACCACTATGGTTGCCCAGCAGTTTCATCAGGGCTCGCTGCAGTTTACTAATAATTCACTGGATTTAGCGATCACAGGTGAGGGGTATTTTGCTACCAGTCAAGACTTAGGCGCACAAGACTTTACCTACACGCGTGCGGGTGCATTTAAGCTTAATAAAGATAACTTTGTTGTAGATGCTAAAGGTAATTTTTTACAAAGCTTCCCAGTTGATGAAGTTAGTGGTGATACGACCTCTGTAAGTCTTAGTACTTCATCTGCTTTACAAATACCAGATTCTTCGGGCTCTCCGCGCTCTACTTCAAACGTTTATACATCATTTAACGTCGATTCTCGAGAAGATGTAATAGCTGTCCCTTTTGATGCAACAGACAGTACTACTTATAACTCTTCGACATCGACCACAATGTATGACTCACTTGGTGAGCCACATGTTCTACAATTCTTTTTTGTAAAAACAGCGCCTAATGAATGGCAAGTACATGGTACGCTTGATAAAACTCCCTTTGATGCAACTGGTGCCGCGACAGCAACACCAAGCCCGCTAAGTACCTTTGGGTTTGATGCTAGCGGTTTGCCTGCAACGACTAATGGTGCTCCAAATGTTGGTCCAACCTTTACTGATGTTAATTTAACCGGAACTAATTTATCGGGTATTTTATCTAATGGCGCCCAATTTGATGATATTGCGATTAATTGGCGCGATGAGGCCGGTACTGCAAATAGAACGCCTACTCAATATGCGAGTCGCTTTGAGGTGAAAGCACTAGAGCAAGATGGTGCGACAGTAGGTCGCTTAGCGGGTATTGATATTGGTACAGATGGAAAAGTTGTTGCATCTTACAGTAATGGTGATTCAACTTACTTAGGTCAAGTTGCCATGGTGCGCTTTTCAAACTCACAAGGTTTGCAGCAAGTAGGTGACACTTCATGGAAAAAAAGTTTGACCTCGGGGGAACCAATTGCGGGTGAGCCAGGTTCAGGCACACTAGGCAACATTAATTCGTCAGCTCTTGAGCAGTCTAACGTAAACTTAACCAATGAGCTGGTTGATTTGATTAGTGCGCAGCGTAACTTCCAAGCAAACTCTCGTGCGCTTGAGGTTAACTCAACTATTCAACAGAACATCCTTCAGATCAGATAATCATATTTTGATTTACTAAGGCTGCTTAGTGCAGCCTTTTTTATTCCTCTCCTAAAATCTTATTCACACTTAAATTTAATTTGGCACTTATATTGCATTTACTCATACATAGATTTCTTAATGAGTCGATGTTATGGATAAAATGGTCTACATAGCGGCATCTGGCGCTAAACAAAGCATGCAAGGGCTTGCTCTTAAAGCCAATAATTTGGCAAATGCGAATACCACTGGGTTTAAATCTGATTTTGCGCAAGCACGGTCAATGCAGGCTTTCGGTGAAGGTTTGCCGACTCGTGTTTTTGCTATGCAGGAGCGCCCAGGATCAAACATGACATCGGGCGGTGTTGTCGAAACAGGTCGCAGCCTTGATATTGCTATGAGTGATAACGCATGGCTGAGTGTTCAGGATGCCTCTGGTAATGAAGCCTATACAAAAGTGGGTTCGTTAAATATAACGGCTGAAGGAATGTTGACTACCAGCGACGGTCGTCAAGTTATTGGCGAAGGTGGGCCAGTCATATTACCTGTACCGATTGAAAAAATTGAATTTAGCAAAGATGGCACTATTCAAGTTCGCCCTCAAGGTGCACCGGCTAACTTTTTAGAAGAAGTTGATCGGCTAAAAGTAGTTGATGCAAACAACGCTACACTCGAGAAGGGTAACGATGGCTTATTTAGAGCTAAACCAGGCCAAATAGTTGAAACATCAGCCAATGTACAAGTATTAGGCGGCACATTAGAAAAATCGAATGTAAATCCTGTGCATGAAATGGTCGATATGATCAGTCATCAACGCCAATTTGAATTACAAGTAAAACTGATGAAAACAGCTGAAGAGATTGACGAACGTCAAGAACAGCTGATGCGCATCGTTTAACTATAACGTGAGGATATTATTATGAATCCAGCATTATGGATAAGTAAAACAGGGCTTGACGCTCAACAAACAGATATATCGGTTATATCAAATAACTTAGCGAATGCCAGTACAGTGGGTTACAAAAAAAGCCGCGCTATTTTTGAAGACTTACTCTACCAAAATATTAATCAACCAGGCGGTCGCTCATCGCAAGACACCGAAATGCCGTCAGGCTTAATGTTGGGCGCGGGTACGAAAGTGGTCGCTAATCAGAAAAACTTTTCCCAAGGTAACATGCTCACCACTGAAAATTCATTAGATTGGATGATTTCTGGTCCTGGATTTTTTGAGGTTTTACAGCCTGATGGCAATATTGCCTATTCGCGTAACGGTCAGTTTACCACCGACGGTGAGGGGCGAGTTGTAACTTCGGGTGCCGGTTACGTTGTTCAGCCTGAAATGAATGTGCCTGATGATGCACAGTCAATCACCGTATCTCAAGATGGTGAAGTGTCAGTTCGCATTAAAGGTCAAGCCGAAAACGTGGTTATTGGTCAAATTACTATTAGTGATTTTATCAATCCGTCGGGCCTTGAGCCTATAGGGCAAAACCTTTATACCGAAACTGCAGTAAGTGGTGCACCTGTTCAAGGTAACCCGGGGGTTGAGGGCTTAGGTACAATTATTCAAGGTTCACTTGAAACATCAAATGTAAATGTGACCGAAGAGTTGGTTAATTTGATTGAAACTCAGCGAGTTTACGAAATGAACTCAAAGGTAATTTCAGCGGTTGATGAAATGATGAGCTACATCAATCAACAATTATAGTCTTGGGGGATTGTATGCGTAATATCATGTTATTTGCAGTAGGGACTTTACTGTTAAGCGGTTGTGTATCTACACAAAATAATGAAGTAGTGCAGGACGATCCCTACTATGCACCTATGTATCCTGAGCCTAATATGGAGCCAGTGGTAGCAACTGGCTCTTTATTCAGTACTCAGTTATCGAATGACTTATATGCCGATAAGAAAGCACTTAGAACAGGCGATATCATTACGGTTAAATTGCAAGAGTCAACCCAAGCCACAAAAGCGGCTAAAACAGAAACAGATAAACAAACAGATGCTAGCCTCGATCCTGTTATTGGTTTAGGTGGTTTACCGGTTAATATTGGTGGCGATAGTATTCAATTTGGGGTTGGTAGTGATGCGTCGTTTAAAGGTGACTCAAAATCAAATCAATCAAACAGCCTAGTTGGCGATATTTCGGTTAACGTGATGCGAGTATTACCAAATGGTAATTTAGTGATTCGCGGTGAAAAATGGCTAACGCTAAATACCGGTGAAGAATTTATTCGCTTAGAGGGGTTAGTGCGTCCGCAAGATGTCAATGCCGATAATACTGTTGAGTCTAATCGAATTGCGAATGCACGTATTCAGTATTCAGGTAAGGGTCAAACTCAAGAGGCACAAAGCCCGGGTTGGTTAACGCGTTTCTTTAGTAGCTCATTGTTTCCTTTTTAGAGGACATTCGACATGAATGGTTTTAAAGTTTTTTGTTTTATGGTGCTACTAGGCTGGCAATTTACTGCCAGTGCTGAGCGAATTAAAGATGTGTCTATGGTCGAAGGGGTGCGCTCAAACCAATTAGTGGGCTATGGATTGGTTGTTGGTTTACCGGGTACCGGTGAGCAAAGCCGTTTTACCGAACAAAGTTTTAAAGGCATGCTCAATAGTTTTGGTATTACGTTACCTTCTAGTTTAAAGCCAAAAATTAAAAATGTTGCAGCGGTTGCTGTTCATGCTGAACTCCCTCCATTTAGAAAGCCAGGGCAAACCATAGATATAACCGTGTCATCAATTGGCAGTGCAGGCAGCCTGCGCGGTGGTACATTATTACAAACATTCCTAAAAGGGGTTGATGGTAATGTTTACGCCATCGCTCAAGGCAGTTTAATTGTAGGTGGCTTAGGCGCTGAAGGCCTTGATGGTAGTCGCGTTGTGATTAATACGCCAACGGTAGGACGCGTACCAAATGGTGCCACGGTTGAACGTGCTGTTAAAAGCCCATTTATGCAAAACGACTATATTACCTTTAATTTAAACCGCCCTGATTTTACTACTGCTAAACGTTTAGAGAAAACCATAAATGATTTAATCGGCCCAAATAGCGCTCAAGCACTCGATGCAGCTTCTATTCGCGTTATTGCACCTCGTGATGCCTCGCAACGTGTATCGTATTTATCAACTCTTGAAAACTTAGAGTTTAAGCCTGCGGATACTTCGGCAAAAATAATTGTTAACTCACGTACCGGCACTATAGTTATTGGAAAAAATGTAAAATTACAACCTGCGGCAATTACACATGGTGGCCTTACTGTGACCATTGCTGAGCAACAAAATGTGGCGCAGCCAAATCCTCTAGCTGAGGGGGAAACAGTGGTTACCCAACAAAGTATTATTGACGTTAATCAAGATGATTCACGTGCTTTTGTATTTGACCCAGGTGTAAGCCTTGATGATTTAGTTCGTGCTATTAATGAAGTTGGCGCTGCCCCTGGCGATTTAATGGCGATTCTTGAAGCACTTAAAGAAGCCGGTGCAATTAACGGTCAGCTTGTTGTAATTTAGTTTTATAAGATTCTAGACCCTAAGCCCTAGGGTCTTTAACCCTTAACCTTTCATCCTTAACCTTTCATCGCTACTCTTCTTTTGGCTCAATTATTGCATTTAACTAGGTATTATTAATTATTGTGTCAAAAAGCTGATGGAAACAAATCATCTAGATAAGCAAAACTTTTTTGATTTAGGCAACTTAGACTCTTTGCGTCGAGATGCTTTAAACAGCGGTGATGCATCAACCGATGCATCTAAAGCGGCGTTAAAAAAAGCGGCGGCACAATTTGAAGCTATCTTCACCCAAATGCTACTGAAAAGTATGCGTAAAGCCAATGAGGCTTTTGAAGACAAAGAAAGCCCATTTAATGCAAGTGGCGTGAAGTTTTTTGAAGAAATGCACGACCAACAGATGGCTACAGAGCTTTCATCAAATGGCTCTTTAGGTCTTGCAGATTTAATTGTGCAGCAACTATCGCCAGATGGAAAAAACTTTATGCCAGGCTCTGTTCTTCGTACAACGTCAGATTTCTTTAGTGACCAACGTGCGGGTAGCACCTTACCTCATCAAGAAAACCAAAAGGTCACTGAAAAAGTGCCGCTCGTTGATTCAACTGAAAAAAGCGAACAAAACATAGCGTCTGGCACATTTGAAAATGCTGAGGAATTTGTAAGCACCGTATGGGAACACGCAAAAACAGCGGCTAAGAAAATTGGTTTAAATCCGGCGGTTATGGTTGCGCAAGCAGCATTAGAGACTGGTTGGGGTAAACATATTATCAGTAAAGGTGATGGCAATAGCTCAAATAATTTATTCAATATAAAGTCAGATAAAAGTTGGCAGGGCGAAAAAGCCAGTAAGGTCACTTTAGAGTTTGAGCAAGGCGCTGCAGTTAAAAAGCAAGCAAGCTTTAGAGCGTATGACTCAATAAAAGATAGCGTGAATGATTTTGTGGATTTTTTAACACAGAACCCTCGCTATCAAGATGCATTAAACAATACAGCAAAGCCGCACAAATTTTTAGACTCTTTACAGCAAGCCGGTTATGCAACCGACCCTAACTATGCAGACAAAATAAAAAGAGTGCTTAACAGTAACGAGTTAAAGAATATCGCCACAAGCGTTATCCGCCAAGGAGTAGAGTAACATGTCGTTTAATTTATTAAATATTGCTAATTCAGGAATAAGAGCAAACTCTGAGTTATTGCAAACGACAAGTAAAAACATCGCAAACGTTAATACTGAAGGGTATGTACGAGAGCGCACTGAATTTACTACCATGATTGATAATCAGGTGAGCCGCGGTCAAACGTACCGGTTATTAAATGAGTTTGCACAAAAGCAATTAAACCGAGATACCTCAAATAAAAGCTTTTTTGATCAATTTGTTAGCGAGGCGAGTCGGGTTGATCAAATTTTTTCAGAAAAATCAAACAGCTTATCAACTAGTATCAACTCGATGTTTAACAACGTACAAGAAGCACTTAACCAACCTTCATCTACGGTTGCTCGTTCATTAGTGATGAGTGATGCGCAAAATCTGATTGATCAAATGGACCGGCTTGCAGGTATTGTTTCAGAGCAAAAAGCAGTGGTTAATGAGCAATTAGAAATATTTTCTGAAGAGGCGAATACGTTAATCGAAAGTATTAGTTCGTTAAATCAAGAAATTGCGGGTGTTCATGGCACTAAAAACGAAGCAGATGCTAGCTCAGCTTACAATGAGCGTGATAAAGCAATACGTGATTTATCAAAACTAATTGATATAGAAACACTCGATGGCCCTAATGGTGAAAAACAAGTATTTATGGGCACAGGTGAAGCGGTTGTTATGCAAAATGGTTCATTTAACTTGTTTTCGATTAGTGGCGATCCCGATGCTAATTTTAAAGAGTTACGCTTAGATGTAAATGGTGGCCAAGCCGTTCCACTAGAAATAGATCCCACTAAACTCAAAGGTAAAATTGGTGGCTTATTGGCATTTAGAGACGATATTTTGGTGCCTGCACAAAATCAAATAGGTCAGATGGGCATTGCGCTTGCTGATTCGTTTAATCAGCAAAACCGTTTAGGAATGGATGCAAACGGTGAGCTTGGAGGCGATATTTTTGATATCCCAACGGTCAGTGCTTTTGTTTATCAAGCAAATACCGGAACAGCTAATATGTCAGCAACCGTTGAAGCTGGTAAAGGCAGTGAACTACCAGCGAGTGATTTTGTGATCACCTATACGGGGAACCCTAACGAAGTAAGTATTCAGCCAATAGATAATAAAGGCGAGCCTTTAGGCAGTGCATCGTTAGCTGTTATTCCACCGAGTGGCATTATTGACTCTGCGGCAATCACCAGCGGGGAGTCGTTTGGTTTAGAGCTAAACGTAACCGGAGCCGGTAATGCCGGTGATCAATTTCAGATAAAACTTAATAGTGGCGCGGCTGGCAATATATCGCTGACAACAGGTCGAGGAGAAGACATTGCATTGGCCTCTCCAATTAGAACAGCAGACGGGCTTGATAATACAGGCACTGGGACTATTTCACCGGGTGATGTGAGCGATGTAACTACCGGCAGTTTTACAAACCCTTTAGGCTTAGCAAATGGTCCTATTAACATTGTTAAAACTGCTAATGCTAACGAATATCAACTTACTGATGGTAATGGTACAACCACGTTTACGGTTACACCGCCTGCTAACAATATTTTGGCGCAAGCGGGGCCTCCTTATGATGGCTATGGTTTTGACTTTAATATTGAAGGGGTACCGGCTACAGGTGATACCTTTAATTTAGAATTTAATGAAGGCGGTTTTGATGATAACCGTAATGGTCAAAAACTCGCTGACTTACAAAATAGCGATTTAGTACGTCAAAATGTGGTAGCAAGTGCCTCAGCCGATAATCATAAAACCTTGAACCAGGCCTATGCTGGATTAGTAACCGATGTTGGTGTAGTAACCAGTCAAGCAAAAACCAACGGGGCGGCATTTGATGCTTTAGCACAGCAATCAGAAGCCTGGTATGAATCGTTATCCGGCGTAAATTTAGATGAAGAGGCAGCTAATTTGCTGCGTTTTCAGCAATCTTATGCTGCATCGGCTCAAGTACTGTCTGCAGCACGTTCTATTTTTGACACTTTACTGAGTGCGGCGAGGTAATTATGCGTTTATCAAATAATTTAATGTATCAAAATAACATTAATAAAATACTTGAGAATCAACAAAATGTAGCTGGTGCGCAGGAGCGCGTTACGACAGGTCAAAAATATTTGAGTACCTCAGAAAACCCTGCTGCTATTTCGCAGGGTATGTTGTACACCAATAAAATAGAAACTAATGAGCAGCTGACGAAGAATATTAACCAGCTAAAAGGGCGTTTAGAAACCGAAGAAAGTTTATTACAAGGTATGAACGACACTATTTTAGAAGCGCAAATGTTAACTATACGAGCGGGCAATGGTTCGTTAGATAAAGGTGATTTGGCTTCGGTTGCCAGTGAACTAAAAGAATTGCAAAAATCGCTGCTTAACTTAATGAATAGTCAATCTGAAGGGGGGAAATACCTTTTCTCTGGCTATCAAGACGATATTCAAACTTATACATTTAATAGCACTAATGGCAAATACGAATACCAAGGCGATCAAGGCCAGCACGAAGTAACTATTGCAAAAGGCGTTGAGATCAAATCAAGCGATAATGGCTTTAATGTATTTGAACGAGTTGATGCACGTCTTGATGTGGTATCGAATGGTGGAGCGCCATCAGGCGGTATTACCGCTGGAACTGTTTATGTTCAAAATCAAGGTGAGTTTGATCGTTTTCACAAAGATAATTATAACTCAGACCCAGATCCGCTTATTTCTCCAACGATCAATACCTACAACGTTAATGTGATCCCTGGTGCGACCCCTTCATCGCCTGATCAGTATGAGATATTACGTGATGGTAATCCTCTTGTACCACCTGTGACTGGTGAAGTAACTGATGAGCCGATTGAATTTGCCGGTATGGAAATTCAACTTGAAGGTGTAGCACCGGGGCAGCTTGATTTTACCCTTGAGAAACCAAGCAAAGAAAATGTATTGAATACACTAGAAGATTTGATCATTAGCCTAAATGACGAACAACTTGATGAAGCGCAAATTAACCAAGCATTATCGGATGGTTTAATTCAGCTTAAAAATGCTAGTGAACAGATTGTATTTACACAAGCTGGTTTAGGTGGACGGATGAATGTGGTTGAGCGTGTGACCGATTCAAACAGTGCACTGGATATTAATAATCAAGAAAATAGATCCAGCCTGATTGAGATTGATGCCGCTGAAGCCATCAGCGATCTTACTAAACATGAGTCTGGTTTACAGGCTTCACAAGCGACTTTTGGTCGCTTGGCTAAACTTTCATTATTCGATTATTTATAAATACTATCCAAGGCAGGTTATTACTTTACGAGAAAAGTAGGTAATAACTTGCCTTAACGAAGCGGCAAAAAACTGTCACCCCCTTTTTATCTTCTGTCAAAAAATCGCTAACTTCTAATTTAAAGCCGCAATAAGTGTTATTTAGTTGTTTTAAAACATAAGGTTAATCTTTTTTTACTAGTTGGCACAACTAATGCATTTAGCTAGTTATAGAAAGTGTGGTTTTTGCTTAAATATTTTGAACCACATTCTGATTGAAACTAGGAGATGGTAAAATGGCTTTAAGCGTAAATACAAATGTTGCATCACTTAATGGGCAACGCAATCTATCTAAATCTAGCATGGCACTTGAAACCTCAATGCAGAGACTATCATCTGGTTTGCGTATTAATAGCGCAAAAGACGATGCTGCAGGTTTACAAATTGCCAACCGACTAACGTCTCAGGTTAATGGCCTAACGGTTGCTCAGCGTAATGCCAATGATGGTATTTCTATGGCGCAAACCGCTGAGGGTGCGATGCAAGAGTCTGCAAACATCTTACAACGTATGCGTGACTTATCACTGCAATCAGCGAATGGTTCAAATAGTGCGGTTGACCGTGCATCACTGCAAAAAGAAGTAGCAGCCTTGCAACAAGAGCTCACTCGAATTGCAGATACCACTAAATTTGGTGGCACCAGCTTACTTGACGGCACTTTTGGTACTAAACAGTTTCAGGTAGGTGCAAATGCGAATGAAACCATTAATGTAAGTTTGCGTAATGTTGCTGCAAACGCTATTGGTGCATATGAAGTAAAAGGAAACAGTACGTTACTGGGTGCTGTTGCAACACAAACAGCACCGCTTGCTACGGCAACAGGTGCAGTTGCTACGGCAGGACTAAATATTAATGGTGTTGCAATCCCTGATGCAGGTGTTACGGGTAAGGGAGCAGCTGAAATAGCCGATACCATTAACAAAGAGGCAACAGGCGTAGTTGCAACTGCAAAATTAGATGTCACTATTGCAGGACTGACATCAGCGGATAACAGTGACTTAACTCTTCGCAAAGCTGGCGCTGCGGTTGATACGTATAAACTATCAGAATTTGGTGGTGATCTTGATCGTCTTGCTGAAAAGCTGCAAGCCGATGGCTATGATGCAATCGTAGATGATGGTTCGTTAACACTAAAAGCTGAAGGCGTTGATGGTATTCAAATGACAGGTACTGCCGGTACAGCTACTATTGCTAACAATGCAACAGGTGGTACGCCAGTGGCTGGTGGCGCTACCAATAATGATATCAGTGTTTCATCATCACTGACCTTATCTTCGTCAGAAAAAATTGGCATATCGGGTACTGATGTAGATGATATTCTAGGCGGTACAAATATTTCAGCTACCGGTGGTTCTGGTGAATTAACATCTGTTGAAAGTGTTGATATATCAGGTACGACTAGTGCGGGTGCGCAATCTGCGATTAACACTATAGATGCGGCGCTTGCGCAAATTGACGCCCAGCGTGCAGACTTAGGTGCGGTACAAAACCGTTTTGGTTTTACCATTGCCAACCTTGCTAACGTATCTGAGAATGTGTCAGCTTCTCGCAGTCGTATTCAAGATACTGATTACGCGCTTGAAACCGCAACACTAACTAAAAACCAAATAATGCAACAAGCAGGTACCACTATTTTGTCTCAGGCAAACCAGTTGCCACAGGCAGCATTAAGTCTTTTAGGTGGCTAATATCCGCTAACTATAAAAAGCCAAGCAAATATGCTTGGCTTTTTTGTCTGTATTTCAATCAATTAAAAGTTTTTACTGTTTTTTTTAAAAAAAAGCTAAAGGTAATTTTATAACGGCCGTTAACTTAATTAGAACGGAGCTTGAACAGATTTTTATTGTGATGGCTCTTGGTTAAAATCAATTAGTTACATTACGAAAGTAATCAGGAGTTATAACATGGCTTTATCAGTAAATACTAACGTTGCATCACTAAATGCACAAAGAAACTTATCAAAATCTAGCGATGCATTAGGTACATCAATGCAACGTCTTTCATCTGGTATGAAAATCAACAGCGCGAAAGATGATGCGGCAGGTCTACAAATAGCTAACCGTCTTTCTTCACAAATTAATGGTTTAGGTGTTGCTCAGCGTAACGCTAACGATGGTATCTCAATGTCGCAAACCGCTGAAGGTGCGATGCAAGAGTCATCAAACATCTTACAACGTATGCGTGACCTATCTTTACAATCAGCTAATGGTTCAAACGATGCTAACGCTCGTGCAGCACTACAAAAAGAAGTGGGCGCATTACAGCAAGAGCTTACTCGTATCGCTGAAACGACCAAATTTGGTGGTACAAGCTTACTAGATGGTTCGTTCGGCACTAAACAGTTCCAAGTAGGTTCAAACGCAAACGAAACAATCAATGTAAGTCTACGTGATGTGTCTGCTGATGCAATTGGCGCATATGAAGTAAAAGGTATTGCTACTGGTCTCGGGTCACCTACAACACAAACTGCAGTTTTATCTACAGCAGTTGGAGCGGTTGCGACTGCAGACTTAAACATTAACGGTGTTGCTATTCCCAATGCAGGAGTAACTGGCAAAGGTGCTGCTGATATTGCCGATGCGATAAATAATGAGGCTACAGGTGTAACTGCTACAGCTAAGTTAGATGTGTCTCTTGCTGGCTTAACATCTGCAGATGATAGTGTTATATCGTTACAGAAAGGTGGTAATGTTGTTGATGATTACAAACTAGCTGAGTTTGGCGGAGACATAGATCGTTTAGCTTCAGAGATGCAAGCTGATGGTTATGATGCTGTTGTTGAAGATGGTACATTAAGACTGAAAGCGCAGGATGTTGACGGTATACAAATGACAGGTACTGCAGGGACTGCAACACTTAAAAGCAATGTTACAGGTGGTGCAGCAGTTGCTGGTGGTGCAACGAATAATGATATTAGCATCACTTCAACATTAACATTGTCATCACCAAATCAAATAGGCATTTCAGGTTCAGATGTTGACGATATATTAGGTGGCACAGCTACTAATGCTATTGCAGCTACTGGTGGTAAAGGTACATTAACATCTATTGAAAGTGTTGATATCTCTGGTACAACTAGTGATGGTGCGCAAGCAGCTATCAATACTATCGATGCGGCGCTTGCGCAAATTGATGCACAACGTGCTGACTTAGGTGCGGTACAAAACCGTTTTGGTTTCACTATTGCTAACCTTGCAAACGTATCAGAAAACGTATCAGCTTCTAAAAGCCGTATCGAAGATACAGATTACGCTGCAGAAACGGCTAAACTAACTAAGAACCAGATTATGCAACAGGCTGGTACAACAATCTTAGCTCAGTCTAACCAGTTGCCACAGGCAGCACTTAGCTTATTAGGTTAATTTAACAATAAGCTCTATACTTTAACTACTAAGGAAGGGGCAACCCTTCCTTTCTTGTATAGGTATAAAGCTTTATATCGCTTTATAGTAGGAGCGAATTATGGAAACGCAAAGTTTAAATCTAAATATCAGCTCAACGCAAAAAGGTGAGGTTAGCTCAAGTTACCAAGCCCCATCACAAGTTAAGCAAAACGCCGATGAGCAAAAGAATACACCCATCACCACCACGGCAAGTAATAGTGAAGTTTCTGAAACTGAGTTGTCACCTGAAAAACTAGAGAAGGTGGTACAGCAATTGCAGGACTTTATGGGCGAAATGAATCGTAGCCTACAGTTTAAAGTAGATGAAGATTCTGGCCGTAATGTTATTAAGGTAATTGATAAAGAAAGCGGTGATTTAGTTAAGCAATATCCCTCTGAAGAAGTATTAGGTATTGTTGCTAAATTAGCAGAAGCCACTGGCGTGTTAGTTGATTTTAAAGTTTAGTTTGAGCAATTTAAGAGGGTAAGTATTATGGCTATTTCATTTACAGGTATAGGTTCAGGACTTCAAGTTAATGAAATTGTAACCGCTTTAGTCAATGCTGAAAAAGCCCCTTATCAAGCACGGGTAACACAACAGCAAGCAAATTTTACTACGGACATTTCTGCGGTAGGGACCTTAAAAGCGTCTTTAGAAGAGCTTAATGGTTCTCTAGAATCATTGGGGGACATCGAAAATTTTCAAAAGCGTACTATCAGTGGTAGCGATGACTTTGTCTCTTTAAGCTCTGAAAAAAACGCGCAAACTAACAACTATTCTATAAAAGTAAACAGCTTAGCTGAAAACCACAAGTTAACCTCAAGTGCCATAGCAGGTGATGAGGCTGTGGGTGAGGGTAAGCTAACTATTAGTTCAGGTAGTAATAATTTTAATATTGATGTGTCAGATACAGCAACCCTTGCTGATATTCGTGATGCTATTAATAATTCTACCGATAACGACTCAGTTAATGCCACTATTATTACTGATGATACGGGGCAGCGATTGGTATTATCAAGTAAGGAAACTGGCGCAGTAAACGCAATAAAGATTGTGGTTGATGATGTTGGTGATGCTAATAATACTGATTTGTCTGGCTTATCACGACTAGCTTATGACAGCGATGCTGCATCTGCAACCTATGCTGAAAATTTAAATGAAGTAACGGCAGCGACCGATGCCTCAATTACGATTGATGGGACGCTTGTTGCGACAAGCAGTACAAATGAGTTTAAAGATGTCATTGAGGGTGTCACCATTAATGCCAAAAAAACGCACAACGCAGATGGTGATTTAAGTAAAGCAACGATAACAGAAAACAATAACAATATTGCGGCTGGATTAAAATCGTTTGTAGAAAAGTTTAATGCGTTTATTGATTTATCAAATCAGTTAGGTCGATCTAGCGCTGAAGAGGGCGTTGGTGCACTTGCGGGTGATTCATTACTTAGAGGTTCAGTAAACCAAGTACGCTCGATGTTAACATCTGAATTTAGCACGGGTAATGGTAATACCGACTTTTTAGCTAACTTTGGTATTAGAACTGAGCGCTCAGGTAAGTTAAGTATTGATTCTGATGCACTTAAAGCTGCGGTAGAAAGTGATCCACAAGCTATCCAAACGTTTTTTGTTGGCGAAAATGACGGTGATGGTTTTGTTGGCCAGTTAGATACTGTTATTAAAGGTTATACGGCCTCTGATGGTATTATTAGCTCTCGTATAGAAGGTCGCGAATCACAAATTTCTAAACTAGAAACTGACGTAGAAAAGTTTAATACCCGTATGGCTAAATATGAAGAGCGATTATATAGCCAGTACAACGCAATGGATTTGCTCGTTGCTAACCTAAACTCGACAGGGAGTTACTTGCAACAGCAATTAGCTAACCTACCTGGTGTGGTTAAAAAGTCTAGCTAAACAATTAACCTTGTTTAGCAAATAAAGCCTGGCTTATGAGTCAGGTTTTTTTATGTTTGTTCGATTGTTAGTAACTAACTGTGTTGTTTTATAGTGAGGTTTGAGGAAATAAAAATACAGAGTGAAAAATCTGCTTAATCACTCTGTAAAGGGGAATAAAATAGGGGGGAGCTAAAGTAAATAATATTTTTAAATATTAGATTTATACTTATTCACCGCGCCTTTGCTTTTTTGTTTCTTTATAATTTCTATCGCTAGCTTTTGTTTTTCGCTATCAAATAGTGTTGAAAGCTGTGCCACAAATGCGATTAAAAACTCAAGCTCAGATTCAGAATAAAAACCGTCGTTATGCTTTAAAGATTCATTCATGTAACTGTCTAACCGGCTATGAATATTCAGTGCTTGCTCAATATCCCAATCCTGAGAGTCAGTAATCAAACTAACCAGCTCATTGCAGTAGTCTCTGGTCTTACTATCAGTAATTTGTGAGCTCGTAACCTGCTTTAAAGTCATTACAGTTGTGGTTCTCTTTGTTCGAATGGAATTGCTTCCCAGCCTGACTTAATCTCTTTAATTAAGGTAATTACTTCATCAATTTTATCAATGTTGTTTTCAAGGTTTGCAGTTAATAAGCAACGCTGGCAGTAATCGTACAAAGAGTCTAAGTTAGTTGATACTTCATTATTGTCTTCAAAATTTAACACTTGCTGCAACGCACCAAGTAGCACAATACAATCAGAGATTGCGTTGCCTTTTTTTTCTAACTCTTTACGTTCAATAAATCCTTTTGCAGCAGAGAGCTTGCCAACAATATTTACAAACACGAGTTTAACTTGGTCGTAGGGAGTCATCTCTTTAACGCTGCTAACTGTTATTTGACGGTATTTATTGATTGATGCATGAGCCATGGGTAATTCCTCAAATTTTAATTACTGTGTAGAACATTAAGCAAGTTTAGTTCCAACATAAGTTTGACTATTACTTATCGGCAAAAACAGTCACACCTTTAAGTAATAATAGCACTTTTTATGAGTTTCTTCTGTGTAGAGTCGCATCATCATCAGTGGCAAAACGTGTTAGATAATTCATCCTAAGTCGGTATGCCGTTATAAATAGTTAAAGAGTTATTAGTTATAAAGTATTAGCTTTGCGTGGCGGGTGTCTGTTTTTTGGCGTTAATGTCAAAAAATCGCCGCTATTGCTTGCATCCAAACCCAACTGGCTTACAATTTGATTAATAAAACAAATTAGTGAAATAAATGGCTCGCTAAAGATGATCTTAATTTTAGATAATAATAACAATCGCTCTATTGGATTATACGCATCGCTTACTTTTATTGGTGAGGCTGTACAGTTGCAAACAGAAGCTGACTTTGAACAGGCATGTAGCCACTATCAAAACAAAGAATGTATTGTGGTGTTAGGTGCTTTGCAGTCTTTAGATCACGAAAGTTTAATTAAACGATACCCAACATTTCCTTTTTTACTCATTGGTGAAACGCTTAAACCTTTGTTGAGTTTGGCTAATGTTGTGGGGTTGATATGTGAGCCATTTACTCATGAAATAACCACACAGCTGTTACACGACTGTCAGCAATATCAGCGCATGTTGCCGCATGAACATAAAAATAATAAAGAGAAAAGCACCTTTGATGGTCTTGTTGGTGAAACCAAAGCGGTAAAAGATTTACGCTTTTTAATTACGCAGGTTGCTAAAACCGATGCTAACGTACTTATTTTAGGTGAGTCGGGCACAGGTAAAGAAGTCGTTGCCCGTAACGTACATTTGCTTTCTAAACGTAATAAAGGCCCCTTTGTACCGGTAAACTGTGGCGCTATTCCTGCTGAGCTATTAGAAAGTGAACTATTTGGCCATGAAAAAGGCGCGTTTACCGGGGCTATTTCAGCACGAAAAGGCCGTTTTGAGTTAGCGCAAGGTGGTACGCTATTTTTAGATGAAATAGGGGATATGCCACTGCAAATGCAAGTTAAGTTACTGCGAGTGCTTCAAGAGCGTAGTTATGAGCGTGTTGGTGGTACCAAAGCGATTCAGGCTGATGTGCGTGTTATTGCTGCAACCCACCGTGATCTTGAAAACATGATAGAAAAAGGCTCGTTCCGAGAAGATTTATACTATCGTTTAAATGTTTTTCCTATTGAGAGCCCATCTCTTGCTCAACGCGCAGAAGACATTCCTTTACTACTTAAAGAGCTTATGCGCCGTGTAAATGAGCAAAGTGGTACTACTGCTAAGTTTACAGAGCGTGCTATTGATAGTTTAAAAGAACATGCTTGGCCGGGTAATATTCGTGAGCTCGCTAACTTAGTTGAGCGTATGGTTATTATGTTCCCAGACAAGGTGGTGGATGTCCCTGATTTACCCAATAAATACCGCTACATTGAAGTTGAAGCCTATGAGCCACAGTACCCAGAAGAGCTGATGGAGCGTGATGCCTTTAATGATATTTTTAGTGGCGGATTTAGCGAAGATGAAATAGATCTAGAAGATGACTTTGCTCAGGCCGCACCTGGTTTATTGCCCGATGAAGGTATTGAGCTTAAAGAGTACTTAGCTGAGCTTGAAATTAACTTAATAACTCAGGCTCTGGAACGTTTTGATTACGTTGTAGCCCGTGCTGCTGAAGTGCTTGGCGTAAGGCGAACCACTCTGGTCGAAAAAATGAAAAAATATAACCTATCGAGAGATTGAGAGCTAAGGGCAGGTTTCAGGTATTAGGTTAGAAAAACTAAACACCGCGTTTAATGCAAACTCGGCGCTATACTTGTCAGCGGGTTAACCCCGCGTCTCGTAACCCGTAACCCCACCTAGCCTAGCTTTTTAACTTCTTCTTTTCTAAAGCAATTATTACTATGATCGTTAACCATTCCACACGCCTGCATGTAGGCATACACTGTGGTTGGGCCTAAAAACTTAAAACCGCGCTTTTTTAAATCTTTTGCAAATAACGTTGATGCTTCAGTAACTGCAGGGTAATCCGCAAGCGTCTCTAAATCGTTTACCTGAGGTTTATTGCCAACAAACCGCCACTGGTAATCACTAAAGCTGCCAAACTCTTTTTGAATAGCAATGAAGCACTTTGCATTATTAATTGTTGCGGCTATTTTTAAGCGGTTGCGAACAATTCCCTCATTTTGCATTAATGTTTCTAGGTCCTGCTCAGTAAAGGCCGCTACTTTATTTACATCAAAGTTTGCAAAGGCGTTTTTATAATTAGCGCGCTTTTTTAATATGGTGTACCAACTTAACCCTGCTTGTGCCGATTCTAACGTTAAAAACTCAAAAAGTAGGTGATCGTCATACACAGGTACGCCCCATTCATGGTCATGGTAATCCACGTAGTCGGGTTTTGAAGTATCTAACCATGGACAGCGACACTGAGCTTCTTCTTTCATGCTTATTCCTTAGCGCGTCATTTTTACGGCACGTATTTTAACTATTTAAATTGTTGATATTATTATGAAATAATTTTGGTACATATTGTGCATTAGCCACTACATCTACATTAATTTAGAGAGTTGATTATGGCCCTTGCAAGTGTGCTAAAACCTCAGTTTATTTCTGCTAATCAGTATAACCCATGTTTACTGCAAGAGGAGTATGTTGGTGAGTTGAGTGATTTGCGTCAACAAGCAAGTTGGCTCTCTCATCTGGTTGATACCATGCCTGCGGGCGTGATTGTACTCGATGGTAAAGGAATGATCGCCAAAGCGAATCAAATTGCCATAGATATGCTCGGCGAGCCATTAGAAGGAGAGAAGTGGTTTAGCGTTATTCAGCGCTCATTTCGTCCTCATCAAGATGATGGTCATGAAGTGTCGTTAAAAGATGGACGCTTAATTAAGCTCGATATTACTGCACTCGCGCCTGAGCCTGGGCAACTTATACTAATGACCGATTTAACCGAAACCCGACGCTTACAAAAGCGAGTCGCGCATATGCAGCGTTTAAGTGCCTTAGGTAAAATGGTTGCGTCTTTAGCTCATCAAGTACGCACACCGTTATCAGCGGCTATGTTGTATGCCGCAAATTTAGGCTCAAAACGCTTACCCGAAGCGTCTCGCGGCAGTTTTCATACTAAATTAATGTCACGTTTAAAAGATTTAGAAACCCAAGTAAACGACATGCTGTTATTTGCTAAAAGTGGTGATCAGCAAGTTGTTGAGCAAGTGTCGATGCAACAGCTACTAAGTGAAGTTAAAGCCGGTGCCGATGCTATGGTAGCGCTCAATGATAGCGAATTAAATGTGAGCTTACCTGAGCCTGATATTGAAATTATGGGTAACAAAACAGCATTGGCAAGCGCAATTCAAAACCTAATTCATAATAGTATTCAAGTCATTGGCAGTGGTGCACAAGTACATCTTAGTGCTTTGCGTGATATGCAAGACCCTGATTATGTCCGCATTAGTGTTAGTGATAATGGCCCTGGGCTTGATTTAGCACAAACTGAAAAAATATTTGAACCCTTTTATACCACCAAAAGCCAAGGTACTGGTTTAGGACTTGCCGTTGTAAGTTCAGTGGCCAGTGCACATCAGGGACGTGTTGAAGCAGACAACAACCCACAAGGGGGAGCAATTTTTAGTATGTTGCTACCTATTAGTGTCACATCTAAATTAGGGGAGTCACAATGAGTAACACTATTTTAGTTGTAGAAGATGACGCCGGACTTCGTGAAGCATTAATTGATACGCTTGAAATGTCAGGTATAGCCTGTATGGCCGCCAATAGTGCCGAGCAAGCCATGGTGCTACTAAAAAAAGAAGCATTTTCATTGGTGGTCAGTGATGTACAAATGGGCGCAATGAGCGGCTTGGATTTATTACGTAGTATTAAATTAAATTACCCTGATTTACCCGTACTAATGATGACGGCCTACGCCACTATTGATGATGCTGTAGAGGCTATGCGTTTAGGCGCGATTGATTATATGGCCAAGCCATTTGCACCAGAAGTGCTATTGAATATGGTGAGTCGTTACTTACCAGAAAAAGAAAAAGAAACAGACGGGCCCATTGTCGCCGACCCTAGTAGTATTCAATTACTCGAACTTGCTAATAAAGTTGCTCGATCAGATGCCAGTGTGATGGTGCTTGGGCCAAGTGGCTCTGGTAAAGAAGTACTGGCGCGTTATATTCATGACAAGTCAAAACGCTGCAATGAACCATTTGTAGCAATTAACTGTGCTGCTATTCCTGAAAACATGCTTGAAGCTACTTTGTTTGGCTACGAAAAAGGCGCGTTTACTGGCGCGATTCAGGCCTGCCCGGGTAAGTTTGAACAAGCACAGGGTGGGACTATCTTACTTGATGAAATTACCGAAATGGATTTAGGCTTACAAGCTAAACTACTGCGGGTATTACAAGAACGCGAAGTTGAGCGTTTAGGCGGTCGTAAAACCATTTCGCTAGATGTACGTGTGCTTGCAACCAGTAACCGCGAATTAAAAGAGGCCGTTGCTGAAAATCAGTTCCGCGAAGATTTATATTATCGACTCAATGTGTTTCCTTTACTGTGGCGACCACTGTGTGAGCGCCCAGGGGACATTATTGTGCTGGCTAAACATTTGATTGAACGTCACTTAAGTAAAAGCAAAGAGCCAATGGCGTATTTAGATAGCAGTGCAGAGCAAAAACTGCTTAGCCATAGCTGGCCCGGTAACGTACGCGAACTAGATAACGTTATCCAGCGAGCATTAATTTTACGCAGTGGGAATAGTATTGATGAGCATGCTATTTTTATCGAAAATCTAGCCCCAACGCATTTTGTGGCAGAAACTAAAGCTGACATTGAGCCTGTAAAAAGTAGTCTCAGTAACGCTTATTATGATGAAAAAGCAGCGCCTGCAGATGAGCAAAAAAATGATTTGTTAGCCGTCGATACTGGTAGTTACAAAGATGAGCTTAAAGATAAAGAACATCGTATTATTTTAGAAACCTTGGCACGCTGCCAAGGAAAACGTAAAGAGGTCGCCGAAACCTTAGGTATTAGCCCGCGTACTTTACGCTACAAATTAGCACAAATGCGTGATTTAGGTATTTCCCTCCCAGCATAACCCCCATAAGCCCTAAGTTCAATCACTTGAATTTAGGGCTGTCAAAACTCTGACTGCTTAATTATTTTACTTAAAGCGTTGTTTTAATTGGTTTTAATTTTTGGCATGTTTTGTGCTTTATTCTCTTTAAGAGTTTACTGCATTATCAGAGACAATTATGAAAATTCAAAACAGTGCTTTATTTCAAGAAATGCAATCAATGGCTGCGGAGGCCACACGTAGTAATCAAGTTAATAACTTGCCAACGCAAGTGCAATCAACCTCTACAGCACAGTTTGGTGACATGTTGAGTAATGCCCTTAATACAGTGCATGAGCTTCAGCAAGACACAGGGCAAAAAGTAAAAGCGGTAGAGAATGGCGACAGAAGCGTATCACTTGCTGAGGCTATGATTGCTTCGCAAAAGTCTTCTGTGGCATTTGAAGCTACGGTACAGGTTCGTAATAAGCTTGTTGAGTCTTATAAAGAAATTATGAACATGCCTGTTTAACTAGGTAGTGGAGAATTATTGTGGCGCAATCTAATCAATCTACAGATCTGGCACTTGCTGATGGCATGATGGAGCAAAGTGAAAACGAAGATCAACAAGAGCAAAAATCAGGCTATTTCAGTTCCCTTGGCGGTGTTGATGTTTTACGTCAAATTACCCTGATTGTTGCATTAGCTATTTGTTTAGCCATTGCTATTTTCGTTATTATTTGGGCTCGTCAGCCAGATATGCGCCCTTTAGGTAAAATGCAAACTGAAGAGTTAATAGAAACACTCGACTTTTTAGATGCACAAAAAATTGACTACCAACTTGATGGCAATGTGGTCTCGGTGGATGAAACTGAATATCAAAATATCAAGTTATTGATGACCCGTGAAGGTTTAGATCAAGGGCCTACATCAGGTAGCGACATTATTATGCAAGACATGGGGTTTGGGGTAAGCCAACGTTTAGAACGTGAGCGCCTTAAACATGGCCGTGAGCAACAACTTGCCCGTACTATAGAAGAGCTAAATAATGTTACTCGCGCCAAAGTATTGTTAGCTATTCCCAAAGAAAATGTATTTGCCCGTAGAGAGAAAAAACCCTCTGCGACTGTTGTACTTACTCTTAAACGCGGTCGCTCTCTAGATGGCGAAGAAGTTGACTCAGTAGTTGATATGATAGCTTCAGCGGTACAAGGGCTTGAGCCTTCTCGCGTTACTGTGACCGATCAAAATGGTCGTTTATTAAATTCAGGCTCGCAAACCTCTTTAGCTGCACGCTCGCGTAAAGAATACGATATAGAACGTAAACGTGAGCAAGAATACCTAGAAAAAATCGACAGTATTTTGATCCCCGTGGTTGGATTAGGTAATTACACCGCACAAGTAGATTTAAGTATGGACTTTAGTGCGGTAGAAGAAACACAAAAACGTTACAACCCAGATTTACCTGCGGTAAGAAGTGAAACGACCTTTGAAGAAAATAATATTGGTGGCCTAGCGGTTGGTATTCCAGGCGCGCTGACTAATCAGCCACCAGTTAACTCAACTATTCCTGAAGATGCGATGGCGGGCGGTGCAGGCACTGCAACCTCACCGAGTAGAACTCACAAAGAAGCCACTCGTAACTATGAACTCGATACCACTATTTCACATAAGCGTCAGCAAACTGGAGTGATCCGCAGAATAAGCGTCTCTGTTGCAGTTGATTACCTGCCTACGGTGGGTGAAAATGGTGAAACAACTATGACGCCACGCTCGGTTGAAGCCCTGTCAAATATTCGTCGCTTGTTACAAGGTGGCGTAGGCTTTGATATGCAACGTGGCGATGCACTTGAAGTAGTGACCGTACCATTTGTTCGTGAAGACTCAGCGCTTGATTTCGAGTTGCCTTTATGGGAACAAGATTGGTTTATGAAAATGATGCGCTTAGTATTAGGTGCACTGGTTATTATTGTACTGATTTTAGCTGTCGTTAAACCTATGCTTAAACGCTTAATCTACCCAGATAATACACTTGAAGAATACGATGAAGATTCTCTTAGTTCAGGTGTTGATCTTGGTGACAGCACATTAGATATGCTAAATAATGACTTTGATTCTGCTTCTGTTGGCTTCTCAAGCGATGGTACACTACGCTTACCAGACCTACACGGCGACGAAGACTTACTCAAAGCGGTTCGTGCCCTTGTAGCCAATGAACCAGAACTATCATCACAAGTAGTGAAAGCGTGGTTAACAGAAGATGACTGATCAAGAACAAAAACAACTACCTCAAGCGTTTGATGTTGATAAACTTGATGGAGTAGATAAAGCGGCAATATTATTGCTGAGCTTAACTGAAGAAGATGCAGCGCAAATCCTCAAGCACTTAGAGCCAAAACAAGTGCAAAAGGTCGGTATGGCTATGGCGGCAATCGATGATTTGTCGCAAGCTAAAATTAGCGCGGTTCATAATTTGTTTATTGAACAAATTCAAAGCTTTAGTACGATTGGTTTTCAGTCTGAAGACTTCATCAAAAAAGCACTTACAGCCGCATTAGGTGAAGATAAAGCCGCCAGCTTGATAGACCAAATAGTGATGGGCTCAGGCGCTAAAGGTCTTGATTCATTAAAATGGATGGACTCTAAACAGGTGGCTAACATTATTCGTAATGAGCATCCACAAATTCAAACAATTGTTCTCTCTTACCTAGAGCCGGAACAATCTGCTGAAATTTTAGCGCAATTTCCTGAAAAAGTGCGCCTCGATTTAACCATGCGTATTGCTAATTTAGAAGAAGTACAACCGGCAGCATTGCAAGAATTGAATGAAATTATGGAAAAACAATTTGCCGGTCAAGCGGGTGCACAAGCTGCGAAAATGGGTGGCTTAAAAGCTGCGGCAGATATCATGAACTACCTCGATACCAATGTTGAAGGCCAGTTAATGGATTCAATCCGTGAGCATGACGAAGAAATGTCGCAACAAATTCAAGACTTAATGTTTGTCTTCGAAAACTTAATGGATGTAGACGACAGAGGCATTCAAGCAATCCTGCGTGAAGTGCCGCAAGATGTATTAATGAAAGCCATTAAAGGAACCGATGATGCCCTTAAAGAGAAAATTTTGGGTAACATGTCAAAACGTGCCGCTGAAATGCTCGCTGATGATTTAGAAGCTATGGCTCCTGTGCGTATTAGTGAAGTAGAAGCGGCGCAAAAAGAAATTTTATCAACAGCACGTCGCCTTTCTGATTCAGGTGAAATTATGCTTGGTGGTGGCGGTGGTGAGGAGTTCTTATAACCTATGAGTCACTCTAAAGGTCGCCCATTACATGCAGATGAAGCTGATGAGTTATTAAAAAATTGGCCAATTCCTGATGTTGCTCCTGATGAGCGAAGCTTTCGCAATCGCTCTACGGCTTATGGCACACCCTTAGCCGAGCTATACCGTAAAGAAATAGCAAAAGAGCAAGTAGAAGAACCGGAAGAACCAGAACTGCCTTCATTAACTATGGTAGAGCTGGAGCGTATTCGCCAAGATGCCTACGAAGAAGGCCTAAAACAAGGGCACGAACAAGGCTATATAGATGGCTTTGACAAAGGCGTAACCGAGGGTAAAGAGGCGGGTTACAAAGAAGGTGTAGAGCTGGGTAAAACACAAGGCCAAGAAGATGTTAAACCATTAATTGATGAGCAGTTGACCAGCCTGCGTGGCTTACTAGATAGTTTAAGCGACCCGCTTAAAAAAGTGGACGAGCAAGCAGAAAAACAACTGGTACAGCTAGCCACTATGCTCAGTGAAGCGATTATTTATCAAGAAGTAAAAACATCACCTGATATTATTTTACATACTTTGAAAAAAAGCATTGATGCACTCAATGCAGAACAAGAAAAAGTTCGAATTCATCTTCATCCAGATGACTTAACGCTGATAAAAGCCAGTTATGGTGAACAAGCTATTGAAGATAATCATTGGCAACTAATTGCAGAACCCACTCTAGATCGGGGCGGTTGTGAAGTTAAAACAACGTTATCATCTTTAGATATGACCTTGAAAACCCGTGTCAAAGAAACGTTGGATAGCTTTTTGCATAACAGTGGTATCTAACTTTTTTATTGGCGTGTCATGTCTGTGAGCGATACTTCATTAAGCGAACGCTTATCTCAATACCAACGGCATATTAAAATTCCAGCGCCTGCAGTCGCGGGAGTTTTAACGCGTGTGGTTGGTTTAACACTGGAAGCCAAAGGTTTGCGCGCTCCGGTAGGCAGCCAATGTAAAATTGAAACAATGAACGGCTTTGTTGACGCTGAAATTGTTGGATTTAACGATCAAACTTTGTATTTAATGCCTAACGACCACATTTCAGGCGTACTGCCTGGTGCGCGAGTTATCCCCCAAGTTAATGACACAGGTTTGCCTGTTGGCATGAGCTTACTTGGTCGAGTGGTAGACGGCTTAGGCAGACCTTTAGATGGCTTAGGTAAAATTAATGCAGAACATACACTCAAATTTGCTCAAAATGCAATAAACCCTCTTGCAAGACGCCCCATTAGTAAGCCTATGGATGTGGGGGTACGTGCTATTAACTCGGTGATTACTGTCGGCCAAGGCCAGCGCATGGGCTTATTTGCAGGCTCTGGTGTGGGTAAATCAGTATTATTAGGCATGATGACCCGAGGCAGTGAAGCCGATGTGATTGTAGTGGGTTTAGTCGGTGAGCGTGGTCGAGAAGTAAAAGAATTTATTGAAGAAATACTGGGTGTTGAAGGGCGTAAACGTTCAGTTGTTGTTGCAGCTCCCGCTGATGCCTCACCATTAATGCGATTAAAAGGCTGCGAAAGTGCGGTAACCATTGCAGAGTATTTTCGAGATCAAGGTTTAAACGTATTGTTATTACTCGACTCGGTGACGCGTTATGCTATGGCACAGCGTGAAATCGCGCTTGCCGTCGGTGAGCCCCCTGCAACAAAAGGCTACCCACCTTCAGTATTTGCTAAATTACCTGCGCTGGTGGAAAGAGCGGGTAATGGCGGGGAAGGGCAAGGCTCTATTACTGCCTTTTTTACCGTACTGAGTGAAGGCGATGACATGCAAGACCCGATTGCTGATGCTGCACGTGCCATACTTGACGGACATATTGTTTTATCGCGTGATTTAGCCGACAGCGGCCATTATCCTGCCATTGACATAGAAAAATCGATTTCTCGAGTTATGCCTCAAGTGGTGTCTGAATCGCACATGCAACAAGCTCGGGTGCTTAAGCAAGTGTATTCAATGTATCAACAGAACAAAGACATGATCACCTTGGGCGCTTATCAAAAAGGCAGTGATCAAATGCTCGATCAGGCAATAAACATGATGCCAAGAGTGAACGCATTTTTACAACAAGGGATGCGTGATGTGATTAGCTATGATGATGGCCTTCAAGGGCTAGCGCAATTATTAGGACAAGCATAATGGCAAAAAATAAACTGCATTTGTTGCTCAGGCTTGAAAACGAAAAAGAAGAAACGTTACGCATGAGCTATTTGCAAGCTAATCAAAATTTGCAATTAAATCAGCAAAAGCTGCAGGGCTTAAATGACTTTCGACTTGAATACACGCAGCAACTTCATATTAAGGGGCAGTCGGGTTTATCAAGTGCCGGATTTAGCCAGTATCATGCATTCATTGCTAAGATTGAAGAAGCGATACGTCAACAAGCAAGCACTGTTAACACTGCAA
Organism: Pseudoalteromonas sp. APC 3495; assembly: GCF_030407645.1. Classification (NCBI taxonomy): domain Bacteria; kingdom Pseudomonadati; phylum Pseudomonadota; class Gammaproteobacteria; order Alteromonadales; family Pseudoalteromonadaceae; genus Pseudoalteromonas; species Pseudoalteromonas sp. APC 3495. The sequence goes on from NZ_JASDDA010000017.1 coordinate 37,721, forward strand.
AGCAGGTGGTTAGCCAGCGTAAAACCTTGTGGTTAAAGCAACAAGTAAAAGCGAAAGCGGTTGCTAAGTTAATTGAAAAACAACAGATAAAAGCGGATATGTTGGCCGCTAAAAGTGAGCAAAAAATGCTCGATGAATTTTCCTCTAATCAGTTTTATCAAAGGCATAAAGCACTATAAGGTAGGCATGCTAATTGCTTAGATTCTACAAGAGCAATGATTTTTAGGATTGTGCGGTGGGCTGTTGCCGCTTTTATTAGGTGATTTATGGCGATAAATGATATTTCAATGTTAGCGGTATCTGAGCAAGACTCATACTTAGTTAAAAAAGACAGTGATAAAACAAAGCTAGACAGCAGTAATGATGCGGGCTTTTTTGATCAATTAGCCCTTGCTAACCAAGCTTCTGAAACACACAGTACGCAAGCTAAAGCGCCAAACAAACAATCAGCAGATGAACAATCCGATCTAAAAGAGCAAAGTAGCGAAGAAAAGCCTTTGAGCGGTGAAGATATGCTGGCGCAAATTAATGCGGCACAAGTCATCGATACCTCAGTAAAAAATAACCCCCATGGTGGTGCGCAGTTAATAGACAAAGACGCTGTTAAAATAAACGCTAAGCCTGAAGATAAGCTGGCACCTATTATTACTATGCCAAGTGATGCCGTTGTGGATGATGAAATCATTCCACAAACACAAAATGTACAAGGTGCTAATTTAGCAGGAAAAGGCGAAGGTGAGCCGACACTGCTTGACACAAAAGCGCTAGCAGCTGTTAATGCGAGTCAAAAAGGCGATGTTGTTTCAAGTCAATTAGCAACAGATAAGGTGGCCGATAAGCCGACTGATACCACAACCGTAAAATCATCATTAGACTCATCAATTTTGGCGCTGTTATCAAAAGATGATAATGCCATTAAAGCAGATAAATTATTGGCAAATTTAACACCTGCTCAGCAAGGTGAGTTAGCTACTGAACTTAATGCGATGAGCAAGCCAATTAATAAAGATAACCTAGCGGATTTAAAGCAATTACTCAGTAAGTATGTGAGTGAAAGTGAGAAGCCGCAAACACCTCAGCAGACCATTAATGCACAAATAAGTACGTTAACTACCTCAGAAAAACAGGCCTTACTCAATCAGTTGCAGGGTTACGTTAAAAATGAATCTTTATCAACGAAAGAACTTACCTCGCTAAAAGGAGTAATCAGTGATTTAGAGACCGCGATTGACGCGGACAGCTTGTTTAGCGCCAAAGATAAGCCACTATTTTCAAATAATGCTTTGGCGGGAGCAATAGCGCCAAAAGCACAGACTGGTACTGAATCAGCCAATGTAAAACCTGAGCTAAAATTAGAGAGTTCAAAATCGGTAGCTGATAACCCTGACGGGCTTGCCAAACAGTTAGACGCATTACAAAAAGAGAGCATGCGCGGCACTAATGCTGAGCAAATGCCACCGCGTGCAGCACAAATTTTCTCTCAGATCATTAATATATTTGACAAACAGTCGCTTAATAGTCTCGCTAAATACGATACTTTAGGGTACGAACAAGCTATTATTGAAGCGCAAAGCTTGCAAGCAGGACAGTTACAAAGTACCGCACAAGCGAAACAAGTAAGCATTGATCCTGCCACCTTACAGGCTTTAAACATTATTAAAAGTGATGCGGCAAAAATGCTACAAGAGCGGGTTAGCTCAATGTTAAGTATTAATAATAAAGAAGCTGAAATTCGCCTAGATCCCCCAGAAATGGGCAGTATGCAAATTCGTATTAGAAGTGATGCTGAGCAAGCACAAATCAACTTTGTAGTGCAAAACCAGCAAGCCAAAGAAGCGCTGGAGCAGTCGTTACCTAGGCTTAGAGAAATGCTGATGCAGCAAGGTTTAGAACTAGGTGAAAGCAGTATTTCTTACGGTGATTCCTCAGGTGAACAAGCACAGCAACAAGAAAGTGATGCACAAGGGCAAATGGCTAATAATCGCTCTACAGATGAGACAAATAGTGAGCAACCAGATAAGCAAATACAGGGTTCTGGACAACAAACGTTATCATCAATAGATTACTATGCCTAAGTCCTGCTATTATAATAGTTAAAACAAGCAAATACCTTTGCAAATAAAGGAAATACAATGGCTGAAGATACTAATTTAGAAATAGAAGAAGTAAGTAAAAGTAAAAGCAAACTCATAATAATTATTGCCGCTGTATTACTTATTGTTGGCGCTGTGGCAGGGTACTTTTTATTATCAGGTGGTGATGAGCCAGTAGAAACCCTTGCAGATGATGCTGCCAATGGTGAGGTAGCTGCTGCGCCAACAAGTTCTTCGGCAACGGTTGGCAGTGCTTTATATGTTGCGATGCCTAGACCGTTTATTTTTAATGTGCCAGGGGCTAGTCGCGATAGAATTGTACAGATTAAAGTGCAATTATTAGTGCGCGGCGATGGTAATGAAGAAACGGCTAAAAAACACATTCCACTGATTGAAGGCACACTCCTGAGTGTATTTTCCATGACAACGGCTGATGAACTTAGCACCAGTGTAGGCAAAGAAACACTGCGTTTTACTGCACTTGATAAAGTACAGGCCGCTATGATGGATGTTGAAGGGAATAAAGTAATTGAGCGGGTACTATTTACCGGCTTTGTGATGCAATAAGGGGCCAGTGTGAGCGATTTATTATCCCAAGACGAAATTGATGCGCTATTACATGGTGTCGATGAAGTCGAAGAGGAAGATATACACGACGGTGAAGATGGTGAGGGAAGTACACTACAGTACGACTTTTCTTCGCAAGATCGCATCGTGCGTGGTCGCATGCCGACACTTGAAATTGTTAACGAGCGATTTGCCCGTCACATGCGAATTAGCTTATTTAACATGATGCGCCGCACCGCTGAGGTGTCAATTAACGGCGTGCAAATGATCAAGTTTGGTGAGTACATACATACCTTGTTTGTACCAACGAGTTTGAATATGGTGCGTTTTCGTCCACTAAAAGGCACCGGCCTTATTACCATGGAAGCACGCTTAGTATTTATACTGGTAGACAACTTCTTTGGTGGCGATGGCCGTTATCATGCCAAAATTGAAGGACGTGAATTTACCCCAACAGAACGCCGAATCGTGCAAATGCTGCTGAAAATAATCTTTGAAGATTACAAAGAAGCATGGGCACCGGTGATGGATGTGTCGTTCGAGTACCTCGATTCTGAGGTAAACCCTGCGATGGCTAATATTGTTAGCCCAACCGAAGTAGTGGTTATCAGCTCTTTTCATATTGAGCTGGATGGTGGCGGGGGAGACTTCCATATTGCGCTACCTTATTCAATGCTCGAACCTATCAGAGAGCTATTGGATGCGGGTGTTCAGTCTGATACTGAAGATACCGATTTACGTTGGAGTAAGGCGCTTCGTGACGAAATAATGGACGTAGAAGTCGATTTATCGACCCAGCTACTTGAAGTTGATTTAAGCTTAAAACAAATAATGGAGCTCAAGGCGGGGGATATAATTCCAGTTGAAATGCCTGAGCATATTACCGTATTTGTGGAAGAACTCCCTACATTTAGAGCTAAAATGGGTCGTTCACGTGATAACGTTGCGCTACAAATTAGTGAAAAAATTAAACGCCCTGATTCAGTTAAATCTGAGCTGCATGTCTTTACCAAAGGCGGCAAAAAAATTGATTCAGATGCAGAATTAGCAGAACTAGAAGATGATTTACACCTTTCAAACGGTGTAGACTTAGACTGGTAATTGATTAAAAGGTTAAAAGTATGAGCGATGATCAAGATACAATGGACGAATGGGCAGCAGCACTTGCTGAAGCTGAAGGCACTGACGATAGTCCTGAGGTCAAAGTAACCGAGCTTGATGAGCTTGATGATTCAAAGCATGAACTCAGCGGTGAAGAAAAACGTAAACTCGATACTATTTTAGACATTCCCGTTACTATTTCTATGGAAGTAGGGCGTTCTAAAATTAATATTCGTAATTTATTACAACTTAACCAAGGTTCGGTCGTTGAGCTTGACAGGGTTGCCGGCGAACCGCTTGATGTATTAGTTAATGGTACTTTGATTGCGCATGGCGAAGTGGTTGTAGTAAACGATAAGTTCGGTATTCGTTTAACGGATGTAATTAGCCAGGTTGAACGGATCAAAAAGTTACGATGATAGCACTAGCCAGTTTAAGCAATTCGGTGTTTGCAGCAACCGATGCTGCAACACCGACCACAGATATCGTATCCATGGTGTTATCTTTGGGTATGGTTGTGGTGTTAATTTTAGTGTTGGCTTTTTTTGTAAAAAAGCTCAATCCAAATTTAACCAATAACGATGAGTTTAAAGTGATCCGCAGTCTTCCGTTGGGATCACGCGAGCGCTTAATGGTGGTTGAAATAGATAATGCACAGCACCTATTAGGGGTTACTCCACACAGTATTAATTATCTACACAAGTTAGAAACCCCCCTAACAGAAAAAGAGTTACCAGAATTAGCGAAGCGGTTTGGCAAAATGTTGAATCCGCAACTTAATCAAAATAAAAAGAACTAATATTATGACTAAATGGCTGCTTTTCCTATTTGCCATGCTGTTCGTCCCAGGGGTCAATGCCGAGGGGATTGACGCGCTGACGATCACCACTAATGCCGATGGCACCCAAGACTACTCAGTGACGCTACAAGTGTTGGCGATCATGACGGCTATGAGCTTTATTCCAGCCGCGATCATCATGATGACCTCTTTCACTCGAATTATTGTTGTTTTAGCTATTTTGCGCCAAGCCATTGGTTTGCAGCAAACGCCTTCGAACCAAGTATTACTAGGTATGTCGCTGTTTTTAAGTATTTTTATTATGGCGCCAATTTATGAGCAAATAAATGAGCGAGCTATCGAACCGTATTTAAGTGAACAAGTAACGTCACTTGAAGCACTTGATTTAGCCAAAGAGCCAATGAAAGCGTTTATGCTCTCACAGGTACGTATAAAAGATTTAGAAACCTTTGCTAAAATAGCAGGTTACGATCAGCTTGACTCGCCTGAAGCAACGCCAATGGTTGTGCTTATTCCTGCGTTTGTGACCAGTGAACTACAAACCGCTTTTATTATTGGTTTTATGTTTTTTATTCCCTTTTTGATTGTCGATTTGGTGGTTGCATCGGTATTGATGGCCATGGGTATGATGATGTTATCGCCTATGATTGTGTCGCTACCGTTTAAGATTATGTTGTTTGTATTGGTTGATGGGTGGAGCTTGGTGATGGGTACACTCGCTAAAAGCTTTGGCTTGGGCACGTAGTTGTGCACTCTTCATTGAACCAATCACACTAGGAGTCGTCCATGGAACCTGAAGTATTTGTTGATATTTTAAGTGGAGCCCTATTTTTAGTGATTAAGCTGGTGTCTGCCATTGTGGTACCTGGCTTAATTATTGGGTTGGTTGTGGCTGTGTTTCAGGCAGCAACCTCAATTAACGAACAAACACTGAGTTTTTTACCGCGCTTATTAATCACCATCAGTGCCCTGATTGTGGGAGGACATTGGTTTACTCAAGAGCTAATGGACTTTTTTAATCGCTTAGTGCTGCTTATCCCCGAAATTGCAGGTTAACAATGGAATTTCCATTTTCCGTTGTCATTCAATGGTTAAGTGATTTTTTACTGCCCTTAGTGCGCATCAGCTCTATGATCATGATCATGGCGGGTATTGGCGCAAAAAACGTACCTGCTCGAATAAAAATGGGCTTGGCTGTAGTGGTCACCTTCTTAGTTGTTCCTGTTCTTCCTGCTGCTACATTTACTAATCTATTTTCTTTTGAAATGATTTTAGTGGTACTCCAACAAATGTTGATTGGTGTCGCAATTGGTTTTGCGTCCACACTATTACTCAATACGTTTGTATTAGCCGGTCAAATTCTTGCTATGCAAACCGGTTTAGGTTTTGCATCTGTTGTTGACCCCTCTAATGGGATGAGTGTGCCTGCAGTGGGGCAATTTTATCTTATATTAGCTACCTTATTATTTTTTGTGTTTAATGGTCATTTAATGATGATTCAAATGGTGGTGCACAGTTTTGAAGTACTCCCGATTGATGGCAATTGGTGGGCGGTTGATCATTACTGGGACATAGTGACATGGGGTGGTTGGATGTTTACCACTGCATTAGTACTGTCATTAGCACCATTAACCGCCATGCTGGTTATTAATATGGCATTTGGTATTATGACCCGTGCTGCACCGCAGTTAAATATTTTCTCGATAGGCTTCCCGTTTACCTTAGTGGCAGGGCTCGTTATTATTTGGGCAACGCTCGGTAACTTTGTCACTCAGTTTGAGTTCCAATGGCTAAAAATGGTTGAGCTGATGTGTACTCTAGTTGGTTGTTCCCCTTAGGAGAGCGTAATGGCTGAAGATTCCGGACAAGAAAAAACCGAAGAACCCACCCCAAAAAAAGTTGATGATGCTAAAAAGAAAGGCCAAATAGCGCGTTCTAAAGAGTTAGGTACCATGTTTGTGCTTATTTTTTCTGCTATTTCCTTATTAATGTATGGGCCTGAAATTGGCAAAGGCTTGTACCGCATTATGGGAAGAATGCTGAGTCTTAACCGCAATGAAACCTACGACACCACCAAAATGTTTGCCGTATGGGGAGAGGTGGCCGACGTACTGTTATTTCCTATGTCGATGTTTGTACTCATTATTGTATTGGCTGCATTTATCGGTAATACCATGCTTGGCGGCTTTAATTTTAGTTGGCAAGCAGCTGCGCCCAAAGCCAGTAAAATGTCGCCAATGAAAGGCTTTACCCGCATGTTTGGTCCACAAGCGGCTATAGAATTGCTTAAGTCATTATTAAAGTTTGGCTTGGTGGCCGCATTTGCTATTTTTTTAATTAATACGTTTTTTGATGAAATCTTACATTTAAGTATAGAAAGTGCGCCTGGCAATATTGTTCATGCTTTGGAAATTTTAGCGTGGATGTTTTTAGGCATGTCTTGCACCTTAATTATTATTGCTGCTATTGACGCCCCATTTCAAAGCTATAGTCATAACAAACAGCTTAAAATGACTATGCAAGAGGTAAAAGACGAATATAAAAACTCAGAAGGTGATCCGCAGATTAAAGCGCGCATAAGGCAAACCCAACGTCAAATGTCGCAAAAGAGAATGATGCAGGATGTGCCAGACGCCGATGTTATTGTTACCAACCCTACTCACTATTCCGTAGCTTTAAAATACGATACAGAGCGAGCAGGCGCGCCTATTGTATTAGCCAAAGGTGTGGATGAGCTCGCCATGCAAATTCGTAAAATTGCATTGGGTAATGAAGTGCCTATTGTTGAGTCTCCAACTTTAACCCGAGCGCTTTATCATACTGCAGAAGTGGGTGAGCAAATCCCCGATCAGCTATTTACTGCGGTTGCTCAAGTGCTTGCTTATGTGTTTCAGCTTAAACGGTTTAAAAAAGGCCGTGGAAAACGCCCTGTTGCCCTTAATAAAAAGCTGCCTATCCCCGATGAATTTAAGTATTAACTGCTAACCAACTAACTTGGAATAGTTATTGCAATTTCAGCGTAGTGTCAATTTTTTGAAATTGTAGAGTTATGGAATTTAAAGCGGTATTACAACAACTTAATAAAGATAAAAAAGAATATGCGAAGGGCGTTGGTACACCGCTTTTGGTGTTGGCTGCGCTGGGCATGGTTATTTTACCGCTGCCTCCATTCCTGCTTGATATATTATTTTCGTTTAATATCGCGCTTGCGTTAGTTGTATTACTGGTCACTGTATACACCATGAAGCCGCTTGAGTTTGGTATGTTCCCAGCCGTGCTGTTAATTGCAACCATAATGCGCTTAGCACTCAATGTGGCCAGTACCCGGGTGGTACTGCTTGAGGGTCATAACGGTGGGGATGCTGCTGGTAAAGTCATTGAAGCATTTGGTTCAGTGGTAATCGGTGGTAACTACGCCGTGGGCTTGGTGGTGTTTTTAATTCTGATCATCATTAACTTTGTGGTAATCACCAAAGGTGCTGGTCGTATTTCAGAAGTATCAGCGCGTTTTACTCTAGATGCTATGCCAGGTAAGCAAATGGCCATAGATGCAGATATGAATGCCGGTTTTATCAGTGCCGAGCAAGCCAGAGAACGTCGTGAGGAAGTAACCCGTGAAGCTGACTTTTATGGTTCTATGGATGGTGCTAGTAAATTTGTAAAAGGCGATGCTATTGCTGGCATAGTCATTTTAGTGATCAATATTGTGGGTGGCTTATTTGTTGGCATGATCCAACATGACTTAAGTTTTTCACGCGCTATGGAAGTGTACACACTATTGACCATTGGTGATGGCTTAGTCGCGCAATTACCTTCATTACTACTTTCAATTGGTACTGCAATTGTTGTAACCCGTCAAAATGAATCGCACAACATGGGCGATCAGTTTAAGAAGCAATTAGGTAACGAAAAGTCGTTATTTATTGCCTCAGGTATCCTTATTACGATGGGCTTAGTCCCAGGTATGCCACACCTTGCATTTTTAAGCTTAGGGGCGTTTTTAGGTTACCTTGCATACTATACTCAGCAAAATAAACTTAAATTAGCCGCTGCAGAAGCAGAAGAAGCCGAAAATGCGGCCTCAGGTACCGGAATTGCGGCTAAACAAGAGCAAAAAGAACTGGGTTGGGATGATGTTCAACAAGTTGATGTTATTGGTCTAGAAGTCGGTTACCGACTCATTCCTCTCGTTGACCAATCACAAGGTGGCGAGCTGTTAAACCGTATTAAAGGAGTGCGTAAAAAACTATCTCAAGAGCTAGGCTTTTTAGTGCCGCCGGTGCATATACGCGATAATCTAGAACTCGACCCAAATGCATACCGCATAACCATGATGGGTGTATCAAGTGGTGAGGGTGAGCTTAAACATGGTGACGAATTAGCGATTAACCCAGGCCAAGTATTTGGCCCGCTAAAAGGAATTGAAACTAAAGATCCTGCGTTTGGTTTAGATGCAGTTTGGATAAAACCTGATCAAAAAGATGAAGCACAGTCTTTAGGTTACACCGTGGTTGATTCGGCTACCGTGGTGGCAACCCATATTAGCCAGTTACTCACCAATAGCGCCGCATTATTACTCGGACATGAAGAAGTACAAAACTTATTAGATATGTTAGGTAAGAGTCACCCTCGCTTAGTTGAAGGACTTGTACCTGAGGTATTACCGCTGACCACCATCGTGAAAGTACTACAAAATTTATTAAACGAAGGGGTAGCAATACGAGATATGCGCTCAATTGTTCAAACCCTTGTTGAGTATGGCCCTCGTAGCCAAGACCCAGATGTATTAACGGCTGCAGTGCGAATATCACTGCGTAGATTAATCGTTCAAGATGCCGTTGGTATGTCTTCTGAAATCCCTGTCATAACCTTGGCGCCTGAGTTGGAACAGATGTTGCATCAGTCACTTCAAAATGCAGGTGATGAAGGTGCCGGAATAGAACCAGGGCTTGCTGATAGACTTCAAACATCATTGAATGAAGCGCATCAAAATCAAGAAATGGCCGGTGAACCTTCAATATTGCTAACGTCAGGAATGTTACGCACTGTGTTATCTCGATTTGTTAAATACACCATTCCTGGATTGCGAGTGATGTCTTATCAAGAGATACCAGATGAAAGACAGATCAAGATTGTCAGCTCTGTAGGCCAACAATAAGATTTTAAAGGGGTTTGAATTATGAAAATTAAACGTTTTTTTGCTAAAGACATGCGCACTGCACTAAAAGAAGTAAAAGAAGAGTTGGGTGTTGATGCGGTTATTATGTCAAATAAAAAACTAGCTAATGGCGTTGAAATTGTTGCTGCAGTTGATTACGACAAAGCAGCGACAAAAGCGCCAGAGCAGCCTCAAAGCCAACCTGCTGCAAGAGCTTCATTTGCACATACTGAGCAAAGTTCACATAATTTTGTTAAACCAGAACCGCAACGCGCTCAACCTAAGCCACAGGCAAAGGTTGCAGATAGCTTACAAGCTTTACTAGAGCGTCAGTCTCCACGTCCTCGTTCAGCAGAGCTTGCTTCAATGTTTTCACACTCTGGCATTGACACTTCTGGTCACTATCAAGAACAAGAGCCTGTGCAATCACGACCTAAAAATATGTTTGAACGTGAACAAAGCGCGCCAGTGCGCCCTCGTACCCAAGCCGATAGCTTAGGTTTCGACGACTTAGACAGTGGCTTTGACGATTTAGATTCACCTAGCGCACCGCGTCAGCAAACAATGCATAAAGAATCCAGTGACATCAGCACAATGCGTGAAGAAATGAACGCAATTCGTCAACTATTAGAGCACCAAGTATCAGGTTTAATGCAGCAAGATATGGCACGTCGCGATCCGACCCGTGCATGTATGATTGACCGCTTAGTCGGTATGGGGATAGAAAAAAATGTTGCTGAGCAAATGGCATGTTTTGTACCAGACGATGTGTCTCGCCAACAAGGCTGGAAAGCTTTATTGAACATGGTTGAAGATCAAATGCAAACCACGAACAACGAAATACTTCGCCAAGGCGGTGTTTTTGCGTTAGTCGGACCTACTGGCGTGGGTAAAACCACCACAGTTGCAAAACTGGCAGCATTGGGTGCACAAAAATACGGTGCCGATAAAGTAGCGCTTATTACTACCGATACCTACCGTATTGGTGCTTATGAGCAGCTAGCAACGTATGGTCGTATTATAGGTTGTGGCGTTAAACAAGTTAAAGATGCAAATGAATTAGCAGAAGTTTTATACCATTTACGAAATAAACGTCTAGTCTTAATTGATACAGCGGGAATGAGTCAACGTGATTTACGCTTAACCGAGCAGTTAAACACCTTGATGCGTAATCAGCGTGTTGATATACGTAGTTATTTAGTATTAAGTGCGACGGCGCAAATTAATGTATTACAAGAAACAGTAAGGCACTTTAAAAAAGTACAGCTAAGCGGATGTATTTTTACTAAACTTGATGAGTCATTGAGTTTAGGTGAGATTATTAGTATTGCGATTCAAAATCGTCTCCCAATAGGGTATCTTACTAACGGTCAGCGAGTACCAGAAGATATTAGAGTGGCAAATGCCGAAAAACTAGTAAAAAAAGCTGAGCAATTGTATTTAAAAAGAATAAAAGCACAACAATCACGACACCAATCAGTGGCGTCGAGCACAGTAGAGATGTATGATTAACACAGTTTTAGATCAAGCAAGCGGCCTTCGCAAAATGAGCAAGAATAATAATAACGGCGTAAAAGTTATCGCTGTCACCGGCGGCAAAGGTGGAGTGGGTAAAACGAACGTATCCCTTAACACGGCAATCGCGTTAGGCCAACAAGGCAAACGTGTGCTTGTACTAGATGCTGATTTAGGATTAGCGAATTGTGATGTGATGCTTGGACTGCGCGTTGAGCGTAATTTATCTCATGTTTTATCGGGCGAATGTGAACTTGATGATATTTTAGTCGAAGGTCCCGCAGGCATAAAAATAGTGCCTGCAACATCGGGTTCGCAAAGTATGGTTGAGTTATCACCCTCAGAGCACGCTGGACTTATTCGTGCATTTAGTGAACTTAACACCGACTTTGATATTTTAATTGTTGATACCGCTGCGGGTATTTCCGATATGGTGCTGAGTTTTTCTCGCGCAGCGCAAGATGTGGTTGTGGTGGTATGTGATGAGCCTACATCAATTACCGATGCCTATGCTTTAATTAAAGTACTTAGCCGTGAGCACGGCGTTTATAAATTTAAAATTGTTGCCAATATGGTGCGTAGTTTACGCGAAGGGCAGGAATTGTTTGCAAAACTTTCAAAGGTTACCGACCGATTTTTAGATATATCAATGGAGTTGGTTGCAACGGTTCCATATGATGAAAATATGCGCAAATCAACGCGCCGCCAAAAAGTAATTGTTGAGGTTTTTCCTGGGTCGCCTGCTGCAATTGCTTTTAAAACACTGGCTACAAAAATTGCTAAGTGGCCAACACCTAGTCAAGCCTCGGGTCATTTAGAGTTTTTCATTGAGAAACTAGTTAGTAACTAACAATGACAATACCGGTGAATAGAGCTATGGGATATCAGTCAACACAAAATTTAAATATGATTGTTGAAAAGCATGCCTCATTAGTCAAAAAAGTGGCGTGCCATTTAATTGCTCGTTTACCGGCCAGTGTGCAGCTAGATGATTTAATTCAATCGGGTATGATTGGTTTAATTGAAGCTTCAAAAAACTTTGATGCGAGCAAAGGCGCAAGCTTTGAAACCTTTGCCGGTATTCGTATTCGTGGTGCGATGATAGACGAAATGCGCCGAGGCGATTGGGTTCCACGTTCAGTTCACAGAAAAAGCCGTTTGGTTGCAGAGACTATTGTTGCGCTTGAGAACAGTTTAAACCGTGAACCTAAAGATAGTGAAGTTGCTGAAAAACTTGAAATTTCGCTAAATGAGTACCATCATATTTTAAACGATGTAAATGTAAGCAAAGTGTTAGGTATTGAAGACCTTGGTATAGATGACGATGTGATTACACCTCATGGCCAAGATTTAGCACTAGACAAACCGTTCAATAATGTTAAAAATGAACGGTTTAATGAGTCTTTACTCAGTGCAATAAAGTCGTTACCGGAAAAAGATGCAATGGTGCTTTCTTTGTACTATAACGATGAGATGAATTTAAAAGAAATTGGGCATATACTCGATGTAAGTGAATCGCGTGTAAGTCAGATACATGGTCAGGCGATGATTAAGCTTAAAGCAAAAATCAATGACTGGATAAACTAGAAGTAAGTAAATAAAGGTTCAGGCCTCACTGGAGGATGTTTTGGATAAAAACATTAAAATTCTTGTTGTTGATGATTTCTCAACAATGAGACGTATTATTAAAAACCTGTTGCGCGATTTAGGTTTTACCAATGTTCAAGAAGCAGATGACGGGTCAACTGCTTTGCCTATGTTGCAAAATCAAGCGTTTGATTTTGTTGTAACAGATTGGAATATGCCAGGCATGCAAGGTATTGATCTTTTGAGGGCAATTCGAGCTGATGAAAAATTAAAGCATATTCCTGTTTTAATGGTTACAGCAGAAGCTAAAAAAGAACAAATAATTGCTGCGGCCCAAGCAGGTGTTAATGGTTATATTGTTAAACCATTTACTGCAGGTACATTGAAAACTAAATTAGAAAAAGTGTTCGAACGCTTAGGTTAATGAGAGGGAGAGGCTTATGTCAGCACCTGCTGCGCCTCAGATTACTTTAGAACAAGCTCGCCAGTTAGTTGTTTTTTTAGAAAATGGTGAGCAAGATAAAGCGAATCAGTTAATTTTAGAAACAGCTTCACAAGAGCAATCACAGTTATTTGCTGAGGTGGGTAAGTTGACGCGTCAACTGCACGAAGCTTTAAAAAGTTTCGAGTTAGACACGCGTTTAACAGACATTACCACTGATGCCATCCCTGACGCAAAAAAACGCCTTAACTATGTCATGGAAATGACAGAAAACGCAGCCAATAAGACAATGGATGCGGTTGAAGCAAGCTTACCATTAGCACAAGAAATCGCTGACGAAATAGCTGATATCAAGCCAACGTGGGATCGTTTAATGAACCGCGAAATAGAGCTTGGTGAGTTTAAATCACTTTGTCATAGTATTGATAAGTTTATGAGCAGTTCTCATCACAAAACCGATGAGTTACAAATGCTGATGACTAATGTGCTGATGGCTCAAGACTATCAAGATTTAACCGGTCAGGTTATTCGCCGTGTTATTGAACTTGTCCGTGAAGTTGAAGAAAGTTTAATTCACCTGTTGACTGCATTTGCAGCGCAAGGTGGTGAGGTTGAACCAACTGAACAACCAGAAAAAATAGAAGATCCCATTGTTGCACAAACACTAGCAGGTCCCGAAGGGCCTATTATTGATAAAGAAACGCGTAATGATGTTGTATCTGATCAAGATGAAGTTGATGATCTATTATCAAGTTTGGGCTTCTAATAGGAGAGTACTGCATGAGCTTTGAAGTCGATGAAGATATTTTACAAGACTTTTTAGTAGAGGCCGGAGAAATCCTTGAGCTTTTATCTGAACAGTTAGTAGAACTGGAAAACAACCCAGATGATACTGAGCTACTAAACGCAATATTTCGCGGTTTCCACACTGTAAAGGGTGGCGCTGGCTTTTTGGCTATGACAGAGCTTGTTGATGCATGTCATGGTGCTGAAAATGTGTTTGATTTACTGCGCCAAGGTGTAAGAACAGTTAACTCTGAATTAATGGATGTGATTTTACAAGCACTGGATACCATTAATGAAATGTTTGCCACGATTAAAAATCGTGACCAGCCAGAGCCTGCTGATCCAGAATTACTTGCAGTACTTCACAAACTTGGACAGCCACCGACAGCAGAAGAGCTTGCCGGCGATTCTGTGGTTGAAGATATAGCTCCTGTCGAAACCCCATCGGTAGAGCCCGAACCAGTTGCAGAGCAACCGAGCAACGATGCTGAAGAAGACCCGTTTGCTTTTGATGAATTATTTAGCGGCCCAGATAGCAGCAGTACTGAGTCTCAGATTGATGAAATAACCGAAGACGAATTCGAAAGCCTACTTGATGAACTTCATGGAAAAGGGCAAGCCCCACAAGAAAAACAATCATCATCAAGTGACAATGATGTCAGTGGTGATATAACTGACGATGAGTTTGACAGCTTATTGGATGAACTTCATGGTGTAGGCAGCTTTGGCGAAGTGAGCCAAGCAACCGCAAGTACACCACAACAAACACCATCAGCCCCTGTGGCTCCACCAAGTAACGAGCAAAGCTCGGGCGATGATGAAATAAGTGACGACGAGTTTGAAGCGTTACTTGATGAACTTCATGGTAAAGGTGCACCTAAGTCGATAGAAACACCGGCTCCTGTAAGTAAACCAGAACCAGTGGCAGCTAAAAAGCCAGAACCAGTTGCTGCAGCTAAGCCACAGCCTAAACCAGAGCCAGCTAAGCCTGCTCCTGCGGCACAAGCAGCTAAAGCTGCGCCGCCTAAAAAAGCAGCGCCTCCACCGGCAGAAACAACAGTACGTGTTGATACCAAACGCCTAGACCAAATAATGAACATGGTGGGCGAGTTAGTACTTGTGCGAAATCGCTTAGTGAGTTTGGCGACTAATTCTGATAGCGAGGCTATGGGTAAAGCTATTTCCAACTTAGATGTTGTGACTGCTGATATCCAAGGTGCAGTAATGCAAACACGAATGCAGCCAATTAAAAAAGTATTTGGCCGTTTTCCTCGTGTTGTACGTGACTTAGCACGAACACTTAAAAAAGATATTAATTTATTACTTGTCGGTGAAGACACCGATTTAGATAAAAATTTAGTGGAAGCATTGGCCGATCCATTGGTGCATTTGGTTCGCAACTCGGTCGACCATGGTATTGAAATGCCCGATATTCGTGAAGCATCGGGTAAACCTAGAACAGGTACGGTGACTTTATCAGCTTCGCAACAGGGTGATCATATTCTACTTACCATCCAAGATGATGGTGCCGGTATGGATGCTGAAAAGCTTAAAAAGATTGCGATTAGTAAAGGGGTGCTTGATCACGACCAAGCGAGTCGTCTTTCTGATACTGAAGCTTATAACCTTATTTTTGCACCTGGATTTTCAACCAAAGAAGAAATCTCAGATATTTCTGGCCGTGGTGTTGGTATGGATGTGGTTAAAACAAAAATCACTCAGCTCAATGGCTCGGTTAACATAAAATCAGAAATGGGCGTAGGGACTACTTTAGAAATCAAAGTTCCACTAACACTTGCGATATTACCTACCTTAATGGTGGTGGTGGGAGAGCAAACCTTTGCCTTGCCGCTAGCGGGTGTAAGTGAAATATTCCACTTAGATTTAACAAAAACTAATGTGGTTGATGGCCAGCTAACGATTATTGTTCGTAAAAAGTCGATTCCATTATTCTACCTTGAACATTGGCTTATAAAAGGCGCTGATAGAGGTCAGCGAAAAGCACAAGGGCATGTCGTTATTGTGCAAATAGGGACTCAAAAAGTAGGGTTCGTTGTTGATTCACTAATAGGTCAAGAAGAAGTGGTGATCAAGCCTCTAGATGCATTATTGCAAGGTACGCCGGGTATGGCGGGTGCGACTATTACCTCTGATGGTGGAATTGCACTGATATTAGATGTACCGAGTATGCTAAAGCATTACGCTGGATAATAAAAAGTAGGTATAAACTTTATGCCTACCCATTCATTGAATAAGAGAGCGAAATGGCTGTTAAAGTTTTAGTAGTTGATGATTCAAGCTTTTTTCGCCGCAGAGTGAGTGAAATTCTTGAACAAGACAGCGGCATTGAGGTAATAGGCTTTGCTGTAAATGGCCGAGAGGCCGTCGAAAAAACAGCTCAGTTACGTCCTGATGTTATCACCATGGATGTTGAAATGCCGGTGCTGGATGGTATTAGTGCTGTGAAAGAGATCATGGCGAGTAATCCAACACCTATTTTAATGTTTTCATCGTTAACACGAGCAGGGGCATCTGCCACTTTGGATGCGCTTGATGCTGGGGCGATGGACTTTTTACCTAAAAAGTTTGAAGATATTGCTCGCAATAACGATGATGCAATTAAGTTATTGCAAAATAAGGTTAAGGAAATAGGCCGCCAGCGTATTGGAAGAATTACGAGAACGGCCCCATCTCCAAGTATTAGTAAACCAGCGTCAAACAGTTCTGAACGCTTTTCTAACCTTGCTAAAAAGCCGATAGTTCAACCTGATCGTAGCTTTAATAATGCGAGTCCTGCACCTAATAACAGCAGTGCCTCAGCGCGTGCCAGTGGTAAGCAGTATCAGTTAGTTGCTATTGGTACATCCACAGGTGGGCCAGTTGCACTGCAAACTATTTTGACGCAATTACCTGCTAATTTTCCACACCCTATTTTACTCATACAGCATATGCCTGCTGCATTTACCCCGGCCTTTGCTACTCGCTTAGATGGCTTGTGTAAGATTAAAGTAAAAGAAGCGCAGCAAGGCGATAGATTACAACCTGGGTGCGCTTATTTAGCGCCAGGTGGCCAGCAAATGATGGTAGAAGGACGTGGCTCTAATAGAACCCTTCGTGTGTTTGAAGATAAAAATGAACGAGTAAACTATAAACCAAGTGTTGATATTACCTTTGCCAGTGCGGCCAAAGCGTATCAAGGTGATGTGCTTGCCATTATTTTGACAGGCATGGGTGCAGATGGTCGTGATGGTGCTCGCATGCTTAAGCAAACTGGCGCTACAATTTGGGCTCAGGATGAAAAAAGCTGTGTTGTCTATGGTATGCCTCAGGCGATAGCCAGTGCAGGTTTAGCGAGCGAAAGCATTAGCCTTCATGATGTGGCTGCACGTTTAAAAAGAGAGGTTGGCTGTGGATAAGCTTTCTGTTTTAGGATTACTGGTTGCATTAGGTGCTATTGCAATCGGTTATTCTTTAGAGGGAGGTGTGGTATCTGCGCTGTTTAATGGGCCTGCACTAATTATTGTATTAGGCGGTACATTAGGTGCGGTGATGCTACAAACATCAGCCAATACATTTAAAAAAATGCTTAGTATTACTCATTGGGTTTTTGTTACCGACGACCATGATATTGAAGATGCGATTGAGCAAGTAAAACGCTGGTCGCATAAAGCCCGTCAAGAAGGCTATTTAGCATTAGAAAACGAAGCACTTGCGCATTCAGATCCCTATGCTGCCAAAGGACTGAGTTTATTAGTTGATGGCTGTTCAGAGCAAAAACTACGCGATACCCTCGAGATTGACTTATTACTTGAGCGAGAACGATTACTTGAGGCTAGCCGGGTATATGAAGCAATGGGTGGGTATAGCCCAACTATTGGTATTTTAGGTGCGGTACTTGGGCTTATTCAAGCCATGTCATTTATTAACGATCCTGAGCAGTTAGGAACGGGTATTGCCACCGCGTTCATTGCAACTATATATGGTGTTGGTTTGGCTAATTTATTATTTTTACCTATGGCCAATAAGCTAAAGCAACGGGTTGAACAAAAGATGCTTTATCACGAAATGTTAGCGGAAGGTGTAATTGCTATTAGCCAAGGTGAGAGCCCTATTAATATTGAACTAAAGCTTGAAGCCTACCGCGTTGAACGTCCAATTTTACAGGCCCATTAGCGCCTATGTTACGCCGTCGCTTACGTCATCACCAATTAAAGAGCCAACATACTGAGCGTTGGTTAGTTTCTTATGCGGATTATATGACCATAATGTTTGCATTTTTTGTTGTATTGTATGCAATTGCGATAAACAAAGAAGACAACATCAAGGTTTTATCTGATTCTCTTGAGCATGTTTTTGATAAGTCTGCAAAACAATATTCTCAGCAGGGTAACGGGGTAAATGGTGATGCTTTATTGCTTGAAAGGGTGACCCCTGAGGCTGAAATACTCTATGGCGAAAGTATTCAAGAGCAAGAGCAAGGCCCAATGTTACTCGATGGTCAAAGTGACAATAGCAATATTAGTCAACGCCACTTAGGTAAGCCGCTGGATAGTTTATTGGCTAAATTACAATCGTCGCTGATTGATGAGATACGCAGTGGCGAGGCTAGCTTAGAACTAAGCCAAGACTGGTTGGTTATTGAGCTCAATTCCGGATTGTTGTTTGCCAGTGGTAGTGCTGTTGCACATAACAAGGCCAAAGAGATTGTAAAAAAAATTGAAGCAATCATCGCATCAGTCGATAACTATATAAGAGTACGCGGGTATACAGATAACGAAACCATACGAAATGAAATATTTCGTTCTAATTGGGAGTTATCAGTGGCGCGTGCAACCTCAATATTAGTTGAACTAGAGCGTTTGGGCATTGAATCCGCGCGCATGGCCATTGAGGGGTATGGTCAATACTCGCCCTTTGCCGATAATGATACCGAAGCTGGGCGTGCTGAAAACCGTAAAGTCGTGATTGCACTTTCTAAATATGGTTTAGCACCAGAGCCCTCTGATGAACAAACGAGATCATCAATTTCAGTATCAGAGCAAAGTCAGCCAGAAATTGAGCTACCTGCCCAAGACGATACAATAAAAATAATCCGTTTACCGCATGGTGGCATCCGTGTTACCACGCGCAACGAACAGTAATTAGGATGTAATGTGAAAGTTTGGACAGTAGCCAATCAAAAAGGGGGAGTAGGCAAAACCACTACAGCGGTTAGCCTTGCAGGGATCCTTGCGCTTCAAGGCAAGCGCGTGTTATTGATTGATACAGATCCTCATGCTTCACTAACCTATTACTTTGGTATTGATTCAGAAGATTTAGAGGTCAGTGTTTACGATATTTTTACTCGCGGCTCGAGTATGAAAAGTGAAGAAATACTGCAAGCATTATGCCCCTCAACAATTGAAAACCTTGATATTTTACCTGCAACTATGGCGATCGCGACACTTGACCGTAGCATGGGTAATAAAACGGGAATGGGCCTGATTTTAAAAAAAACACTGGCTAAAATTAGCGAGTATTACGATTATGCAATTTTAGATTGCCCACCTGTTTTAGGTGTGCTGATGGTCAATGCGCTTGCCGCCTGTGAAAGAGTGTTAGTGCCGGTGCAAACTGAGTTCTTGGCGCTTAAAGGGCTCGATAGAATGATGCGTACTATGGAATTAATGCAAACCTCTCAAGCGAAAAGCTATGAATATACTATAATTCCAACTATGTATGATAAACGAACCAAAGCATCGCTTGAGGCCTATAAAACACTACAAGAAACGTATAAAGAAAAAGTATGGCCAGGCGTTATTCCTGTTGATACTAAATTTAGAGATGCAAGTTTAGCGCAAAAAGTACCGGTAGATTTTTGCCCAAATGCGCGTGGAGTCTATGCTTATAAAGCATTACTTAAATATTTAATAAAACAAGGTTAATAAATGAGTAAGCAATTATTTGCTAATGAAAAAGTAGTCACTCAGTACTTAGGGGCGTTATTATCTGATGACGAACCAACAAAAGACCTTGAGCCTGTTGCTAAACTGCTTGAGCAGGTAACGTATGAAGAGCAAAAAGAACAACCAGTAATAGTTGAGCCTGTTGTTGAAGTTGAAAAGCTCAATAAGCAAGTATCGAATGTAGAAATTGACACCCACCAAGAGCAACACGTCGTGCCTGAGCAAGAGGTGGTTGTAGGTGGTGAAGCTGACTACTTTGATGGTGAGTTTCAAGCGCTGTTTTTTGAAGTGGCAGGGCTTACTTTAGCGGTGCCGCTAAAAGCCTTAGGTGGCATTCATGAGCTTGGAGAAGTAAATCATTTATTTGGCAAGCCTAAGTGGTTTAAAGGGGTTATGATCAACCGAGAAGAAAAGCTCAATGTTGTTGATACCGCTCGCTGGGTTATGCCTGAAAAGTACGATGAGCAGTTAGAGGCATCTTTAAATTATCAATATCTCATCACTTTAGGTGATAGCCAATGGGGTTTATTAGCAGAAAAACTAATAAATAACATTACATTGAGTAAAGAAGATGTAAAATGGCGTACAAATAACAGTAAGCGCCCATGGCTTGCTGGAGTAATTAAAGAAAAAATGTGTGCTTTAATAGATGTTAATAATTTAAACGCACTATTAGAGAAAGGCTTAGATAGCCGTCACAAGTAATGACCATTACGAGGTAAGAGCATGAGTGAAGATAAATTACTGTCAGCTAAGAAAAATGCAGATAATAATGATGAGATTTTGCAGTGGGTTACGTTCAAGCTAGAAGATGAAACTTATGGCGTAAATGTAATGCAAGTGCAAGAAATACTGCGTTACACCGAGATTGCTCCTGTACCAGGTGCGCCTTCGTATGTGATTGGTATTATTAACTTACGTGGTAATGTTGTTACCGTTATTGATACTCGCTCTCGTTTTGGTTTACCTGATATTGAAGCGACGGATAATTCACGTATTTTAATTATTGAAGCAGAAGAGCAAGTGATTGGCATTTTAGCCGATAGCGTTTCTGAGGTTGTTTACCTACGTAGCTCTGAAATTGACAGTGCGCCAAATGTAGGTACAGAGGAAAGTGCTAAATTTATTCAAGGTGTATGTAACCGCGACAATGAGTTACTTATTCTGGTTGATTTAAATAAACTACTTAGTGATGACGAATGGGATGAGTTAAGCGATATATAAGCTTCTCTACATAAAACTATGTTATTACTTGGTATTGCTATTGCGGGTTTAGTTTTTGGACTATTCTCGCTGCTTTTAATTGTGATGTTTAAAAAGCGCTATGCGAGTGAGCTTGGCGCGCAATTACAGCAGTTTAAAGATTCATCAGAGCAGATTAATATTTTACGTAGCGAAGTGTCTGAGTTGCGAACCGGTTTACTGAGTATTGGTAAGCGTGTGCTTGAGGTAGAACAACAAAACCAAGAGCTGATACAGCAACAAGCAGCTCAAAAATACGATGACCCCGATGCTAAAATATACTCTCGTGCAGTAAAAATGGTTGAGTTAGGTGCTGATTTAGATGAGGTTATTCGCGAATGTGAATTACCCCGCGCCGAGGCTGAACTGTTGTTTTCATTACACAAACAAAAAGGCGCTTAGCGCCTTTTTTGCTTTTATAACACTGCGTTATGCTTTTATATTTAGCTTTCCCTGAAAGTCTTGCCAACCAGGCGGAAACTTTCCTCTAACCACGTATGAAAACGCAATGAGCTCAGCAATAACAAAGTACAACTCTTTGGGGATCTCTTCTGCGAGGTCTAGTTTCGATAGTGTATTTGCAAGTGCTTCATCTTGATGGATTAAAATTCCTTTTTCTTTGGCTAGGGCAATAATTTCATCCGCCAGTTCACCAAACCCTTTAGCACTTACAATGGGTGAATGTCCCGCCTCGTAGAGTAGTCCAATTGCTGAATTGCTTTTTGATGACTCAGTCATGGCTAAACCTTAATATTAATAATGGCATGCGATTGGTAAAATGCTTGATGGTTATCATCCGCTCGTTTTAGTTTAAGCTCACCCACTTGTAAGCCTTGTTTTGCCAGTTTTGAGCGTAAATTATCAAGATGTGGATGAGCTAAAGCGCTCACCGCTTGGGTTGAGGCTAACAACTGACAATCTAAAGCTTTATCCATGAGTTCTGCGATTATTTGTAGCTTACCCAGCTCGGCATAATCAAAGTTGAGCCTAACAAACCAGACATTTTTATCCGCTAGTTTACCGCTACTGTGCTTTTTATACTGCCCTAAAGTTATTTCTGTTTGCGCCGCTTCAGCAGGCAGCTTCATCGGTAATAAAAATTGCACTAAGGCGTTTGTGTCAGGTTGTTGACTAATAGCGGGTGTTTGTACTTGGCTTAATGCGTTCTTAATTTGGGTTAATTCACCTGCTAATGCTTGTACTTGTGGTTGCTGTAATTGTTCCAACAATTTATTGGCGCTATTACCCACTTTAAACGTCGGTAATAAAACCTGCAGTAAAGCTTCTAAACCCGTTTGATTATTAATACTCACTGCACTTGGATTTTGGTTAATGATAGGCGCGGCTAAAATGCTTAATGAAAGCTGTTCAACACCTCTATTAAACGAGCTCTGTAAAATGTCGTTTTGAAGTTGTGTGGGCTTTATGGTGCTGAGTATTTCGCGCTGTATGGTTGCTGGGTGTAAATTAGTATCTGACAACATGCGATTAAAAGCCTGATTAACTAAACGGTTTAAATCGGTTCCTTGATCAGTCAGTTTGCTTGTAATGGTATTAAGTTGGCTGCTTATTATTTGGTTGGTCGCATCTTTTTTTTCTATTGAGGTGATTGGACTGTGTTTTATAACCGTCGCTAATAAGAGTTTTTCTAAAGGCTGTAAGCTCTGACCAAATGTAACTGCGTTAGTTGGTGGGGATGAAAAAGGACTCACTAAAGGAGATAAAGTGTGTGCTACTAACGGTTGTTGTTGCCACATAGAAACGCTTGATTTTATTTGCTGGGTAAATTGCATTAGGGGCGGCGCTAAATTTGACACGTTTTTTAATTGTGTGATGTCAATTTTTTGCATTGAGGTGAGCCATTTTTGCTGATCATTGCCAGTAAATTCTGGTTTTTGAGATGAGCTTACCGAGGTCGTAAATGGCTTGCTTTCAAAGTACTTTACCGCATCTAAAATACGTGTTTTAAAATCAGCAAAACTGCTTTTTAACCATGATTGTATGGGACTGTTTATCGTGCTGAGCGGATGCTGTTTACTTGGCGAGGGATCAATTAGGCCTTGCGACTGTTGCAAAGAGAGCATCTCATTAAACGGCTTACTAAATGAGTTTTTAAGGCTCACAGTCATATTATGATAAGCGGTTTTGATCAGTAATTTATCTGCTTGGTGAGTAATGTTTACCTTAGTCGGGATGGTAGGTAGTTCACTTAATTGTCGATGACTTAGGTTAATAGTTAATGAGTCTTTAAAAGAGTTTGGGCTTAATACCGCAAACTTAGGCATAGCATGAAGCTGAGCAGGGGTTAAATTACTGGCAAGCAACTGTGTTAGTTTGGCTTGGTTTATTGGCTGTGAATGCACTATATCAGCAAAACGGTTAATAATATTAAGTCGTGTACCTTTGCTATCCGTTTCAATCATCCCCTTTATTAAAGGCTCATCTGCGAGTAATTGTGCAACGTGTTTATTAATAGCAATACTGGCATTAAATTTTTCAATGACCAACTTTGGTGTTGGTTGTAATACCACCTGAAGTGATAGTGGACTGTTTTGAATATCACTTTGGGTGTTTATAAAATTTAAAAATCGTTGCAACTGAGCCGGTTGTTTAATTGTTAAAGTTGTATTGTTAGGGATGATGGTTAAGTTTTTACCATCTGCACTTAACTGTATGTTAGCGCTAGCTATTTTTTCAACGTTTGTGAATGTCTCAGTTGTCCCAAGGCGAATCGTTTGCCAATGCTTATTCATAAACACATCAAGCGTGACTGAATCTTTAGAAAACTGAATATTTTTTGCCGCCAGCACTTCAGGTGGCAGTGTTGCTAACGCAGCCTTACCTGAATCAGTTGTTTGATTACTAACCTGTGGGTTAGACAATGTGATGTGCGTTGGTGTATTCATTATTTTATATCAAGTTTTCTTTATTTTAAGTAAATCGATTCTAAAGCAATATTCGTATTACCCTATCATTATGGTAGACTTACGGCTAATTTTTGGCAGAGAGAATCGTCATCTTGTTACACATTAAGTCCGTTACTTGTATCAAGCAAGAGCGTTGTTTGTTTGATGAACTTAATTTTAGCCTTAAAAGCGGTCAAATCATGCAGTTAGCTGGCCCTAATGGGGCTGGTAAAACATCATTATTGCGCATTATTGCTGGTTTTTCGCTGCCGGATGAAGGTGATATTTTATACCTAAATCAATCTATCAAAAAATATTATGACGAATATGCCAGAGACTTATTATTTATAGGCCATAAAACCGGTGTTAACTTACAACTTAGTGCACTTGAAAATGTAGCACATTGGTTGGCTATTAATGGTTATGTTGATACTCCTGACTTATACCCTTTATTAAGTAAGTTAGGTTTAGTGGGGCTGGAAGATGTGCCTGTAAGAATGTTATCTGCGGGTCAACAGCGGCGGGTGGCACTCGTTCGATTATGGTTATCTGAAGCGAAGTTATGGATTTTAGATGAACCTTTCACGGCGCTAGATAAAAGCGGGGTTGCCTTTTTACAGCAACGTTTTACTGAGCACTTATCAAAGGGGGGCGCTATTTTGTTAACAACACACCAAGATTTAACCACCCACTTTAGTGACTTACAAACGTTGACTTTGGAGTACCGCCACTAATGACACGACAGCATTCATATTGGCAGTTATTTGTCGCGGTATTTAGCAAAGACGTTAAGCTCGCTTTTCGTCAGCGCGCTGAAATAGTTAATCCTATCTTGTTTTTTTTAATTGTTATCTCATTGTTTCCATTAGCCATAGGGCCTGAGCCAGGCTTGTTATCAAGGATGGCACCGGGCATTATTTGGGTGGCGGCTTTATTATCGACCATGCTTGGCCTTGATAAACTGTTTAGAGATGATTACCACGACGGCTCTTTGGAGCAGCTCATTGCTTCGTCATACCCCTTATCATTAACGGTGCTGGGCAAAGTAGCCGCACACTGGGTGATCACCGGCCTCCCGTTAGTGCTAATGACTCCTTTATTTGCTTTACTACTAAATTTAGATACGACGGCCCTAATGGCTACGTTATTAACGCTATTATTGGGCACGCCTTTATTGAGCTTCATAGGCGCAATAGGGGCGGGCTTGACTGTGGGATTACAAAAAGGCGGCATTTTAATGAGTCTGCTCGTTTTGCCTTTGTATATTCCGGTTTTAATTTTTGCAACTTCCGCTATTGATACCAGTACTATGTCGCTGGATTACAGTGGTCAGCTTGCAATCCTTGGTGCGATGTTAGTCGTTGCGACTATCAGTGCGCCAATTGCCATATCATCAGCATTAAAAGTGAGTGTAAGTTAATATGTGGAAGTGGTTACATCCGTATGCGAAAGCAGAGCGAGCATATCAATTATGCAATACTCTACTGCCATATTTTGCAGTAGTAACGGTTATTAGTATGATTGTCGGTTGGGTATGGGGATTAGGTTTTGCTCCTGCCGATTACCAACAAAAAGACAGTTACCGTATTATTTTTATTCACGTGCCCTCCGCTATTTTATCTATGGGCGCCTATTCATCAATGGCGATTGCAGCCATTGTTGCGCTTGTATGGCAATTACGCAATGCAGAGCTTGCGGTGATTGCAATAGCACCCGTAGGTGCCTGCATGACCGCAATAGCCTTAATTACCGGTGCTGCGTGGGGTAAACCTATGTGGGGTGCTTGGTGGGTATGGGATGCACGACTGACCTCTGAACTCATTTTGTTATTTTTATATCTAGGGGTGTTGTCTTTGTACCATGCCTTTGAAGATAAAAAATCAGCCGGTCGCGCCGCGTCTATTTTAGCTATTGTTGGGGTTATTAACTTGCCTATCATTCACTTTTCGGTGGAATGGTGGAATACCCTGCATCAAGGGGCAAGCATCACTAAGTTTAACCGCGACGCGGTAGATCCAAGTATGTTTTGGCCGTTAATGATTAATATTTTAGCCTTTGCCGCGTTTGTTGGTACTGTGACTTTAATTCGTCTTAAAAATGAAATTTTACACCGTGAAAAGCACCGCCCATGGGTGCGACAGTTGTTAACTAAGGGGTAATTATGCAGTTTGACTCGTTTTCAGATTTTATTGCAATGGGAGGCTATGGCTTTTATGTATGGCTTTCTTTTGGTACATGCGCATTAATTTTATTAGGCATTTTATTTAGCTCGTTACGCGACAAAAAACAAATTTTAGCGTCGGTAGAGCAGCAAATTGCGCGTGAAACTCGAATTAAAAATTCTAAGCAGGAGCAAACCTCGTGAACCCTAGACGTAAAAAACGCCTTTTGGTTATTATTGCCGTACTCTTTGGTATTGGTGGATCAATTGGTTTAGTGTTGTACGCCTTACAAGAAAACATTAATTTGTTTTACACCCCCAGTGAATTAATTGATGGTAAAGGCCCGAATAAAGAAAAGCCTCATATAGGACAAAAGCTCCGCATTGGCGGTATGGTTGTCCCTGGTACAGTGCAAAGAAATGAGCAAAGCTTACAGGTAAGCTTTAAGTTGATTGATACTGGCCCATTGGTCACGGTGCGTTATCAAGGAATTTTGCCTGATCTATTTCGTGAAGGGCAAGGAATTGTTGCACAAGGTGTGTTAGTTGAACCTAACGTCATTGAAGCGTTTGAAGTACTGGCTAAACATGATGAAGAATATATGCCAGCCGAGGTTGCCGAGGCAGTAAAAGGAATTAAGCACGAGAAACCAAAATACAATTTAGATAGTGGGAGCTAATATGATCCCAGAACTTGGTTATTTTTCCCTAACATTGGCCATGGTACTGAGTATTCTGTTGTGTATTTTCCCACTTTGGGGTGCACACACAGGAAACCTTCGTTTGATGCGCGCTGCGCCATCACTTGCTATTGGTCAGTTTGCATTTGTTGCTTTGTCTTTTGCTGCGCTTATTTATGCCAGCTTAACCGATGATTTTACCGTATCTTATGTAGCGTATCACTCAAGTAGCACCTTGCCTTGGTATTATAAAATAACCTCAACATGGGGTGGCCATGAAGGCGCTATTTTACTGTGGTTATTAATGCAGGCCGGTTGGACCGCCGTTGTTGCTTTGCGTTCAAAGTCACTGCCTTGGGTACTTCGTGCTCGCGTATTAGGTGTGCTTGGTTTTTTAGGTGTCGGATTTATGATGTACACCTTGCTACTTTCAAGTCCGTTTGAACGTTTACTGCCCTATTTCCCTGTTGAGGGACGCGATTTAAATCCATTATTACAAGACCCGGGGATGATCATTCACCCTCCATTACTTTATATGGGGTATGTCGGTCTTTCTGTTGCTTTTGCCTTTGCTATTGCCGCGTTGTTAACCGGCAAGCTTGATAACACCTGGGCAAAATGGTCACGCCCATGGACAATGACGGCATGGGGCTTTTTAACCTTAGGTATCACTATAGGTAGTTGGTGGGCCTATTCAGAGCTAGGCTGGGGCGGCTGGTGGTTCTGGGATCCTGTTGAAAATGCATCACTCATGCCATGGTTAGTCGCAACCGCGTTACTGCACTCTTTAAGTGTGACTGAAAAACGTGGCGTATTTAAATCATGGACAGTGTTACTGGCTATTGCGGCATTTTCATTAAGTTTACTAGGCACCTTTATCGTTCGCTCAGGAATTATTGTTTCGGTGCATGCCTTTGCAACAGACCCTGATCGTGGCTTATTTATTCTTGGCTTTTTGGCCGTAGTTGTTGGCGGCGGTTTAGCATTATATGGCTTGCGTGTCTCACAAGTTAAAAGTGAAGGGCGTTATAAATTTGTATCGCGTGAAGTGGCACTTTGGTTAAACAATATTTTCTTAGTGGTTGCTACATTAATTGTACTGTTAGGTACATTATTACCTATGGTGCACAAGGAAATGGGGCTAGGCAGTATTTCAATTGGCGAACCTTTCTTTAATAAAATGTTTGCTATTTTACTGGTGCCATTTGCTATTTTAATGGGCATTGGACCTTTCCTGCGTTGGAAGCAAAATAAGTGGGCTTTTTTACAAAATAAAATATTTGTAGGCGCATTAGTCAGTATTATCATTACCTGTGCGTGGTTATTTAGTAGCTATGAGGTAGTGACTCCATTAACACTTTTAGCAACCACGCTAGGTGTATGGATATTTATTGCCACTTTTATTGATTTATATACCAAAGCAGCGGTTCATGGCTCGCTTACACTCGGCATAAAGCGTTTAGGTTTAAGTTATTGGGCAATGGTGCTGGGGCATGTTGGTTTAGCCTTTGTTATAGCGGGCATTACACTCACCTCGACGTATTCAGTTGAGCGTGATGTATCGATGAAGCAAGGCGATATCGTGCAGCTTAACCAGTATCAATACCGCTTTGAAGGTGTGAAGACTATTCGTGGTGCAAACTACAGTGGTCATGCTGGTGTCGTGACGGTATTAAAAGAGAATGACACTGTAACGCGTTTATATGCAGAAAAGCGTCGTTACGATATTGGTATGCAATTTATGACCGAAGCCGCTATTGATGCCGGATTCACTCGTGATTTATATCTTGCGCTTGGTGAGCAACTAAGTGAAGGGGCATGGTCATTACGCATTTACCATAAACCGTTTGTACGTTGGATGTGGATTGGCGGTATTCTGATCTCACTCGCTGGTTTTGTGATTTTATTCGATAAGCGCTATCGCGCCTCACCGCGAAAAGATGAAATAGAGGGGGCAGTATGAACCGTAAACTTATCGCAATTGCCCCTTTATTAATTTTTATCTTTATTTGTGTGTTTTTATACCAAGGGTTGTTTGCCAACCCGCGGGAAATACAAACAGGGCGAATTGGTCAAACGGTGCCTGCGTTTAATTTACCTGATTTAATGCAAGACGATAAACGTTGGACTGATGAGCAGCTAAAGGGTGACGTGTATTTGCTAAACGTTTGGGGTACATGGTGTCCGACGTGTTTAGCTGAGCTTGGCTATTTAACTAAGCTACGCGAGCAAGGGGTTAAAATTATCGGCTTGTATTATGTACAAAGTTACGACGCCGATTTTGATGGCCCATTTGATATGCAAGCGCTGCGTGATGATGTGAGTAATATGCTTTCACGTGCGGGCGACCCTTATCAATTTAATATTTTAGATTTAGAACGTTCATTGTCTTTAGATTTAGGGGTGTCCGGTGCACCAGAGACATTTTTAGTAGATAAAAATGGCACCATTTTGTTACATCACACTGGTGATATAAACCCTCGAGTTTGGCGTGCTAAGTTTGCGCCTATTATGCAGGAGCTGCAGCCATGAGATTGTTTTTATTAACCCTTAGCTTGTTTGTTAGTGTAGCTGCGTTTGCTCAGCAAGACCGTTATCAATTTGATAGCAACGAGCAAGCTGTTCGCTTTGAAGAGCTAACAAAAGAATTACGTTGCCCGAAGTGTCAAAATCAGAATATTGCTGACTCTGATGCCGTTGTCGCAAAAGACTTGCGCGAGCGAGTGCTGGCGTTGGTAAAAGATGGCAAAACCAAAGATGAAGTTATTGATTACATGATTGATCGATATGGCTATTTTGTTCATTACGATCCACCGGTAACACCTGCCACGTTAATACTGTGGGTACTTCCGGTACTCATCGTAATAATTGGGTTTGGCTTTATTGTGATTCGCCAACGTAAAGCGTCGGTAAAACAAACCTGGAGTGACGCTGATGAAGTGATGCTCAATAAGCTGATTAAACAAAATAAACATCAGGAGCAAAGTTAAATGATTTTAATGTGGGCGTCTTTTGCTTTACTCACACTCATTGCATTGCTGTTTATTATTGTGCCTTTTTTAAAAAAAGAGCGCATAGTAACCATCACCCATAACGCCAATGCACAGCTTATCAGCATTTATGAACAGCGTTTAGTTGAATTACAGGCAGATTTAGATAATCAACGTATAGACTCGCAAAATCACAGCGAAGCTATTATTGAATTAAAACGCCGTTTACTTAATGAATTATCGCCGGAGAAGTCACTAAATAGCCGTGGTGACAATCGTATATTTGCTTTAACAGGGGCGGCGTTTTTAATTGCATTAGCAGGTATTTTCTATGCAATGACAGGCAGCCAGCAACAAATTGCAGCTTGGCATGATGCAATGGATAACTTGGCCGATTATGGTCAGCGCGCCGTAATGCAAAAGGGCGAGCCGTTAACTAAAAATGAGTTACAAGCGTTTGCCCTAGCACTGCGTACTAAGTTAAGTCAAAGCGGTGATGATGAAGTCGCTTGGATGTTGTTAGGGCGTGTTGCTTTAATGCTAAATGAATTTGATATGGCGAAACAGTCATTCGATAAAACATTAAAAATAAACCCTGATAATATGCAAGCGCTTGTTAGCTACTCTCAGGTGCTATTACTTGAGGGCAGTGAAGAAAACATGACTCGTGCAGCGGGTATGCTTTCTAAAGTACTGCAAGCTCAACCAAATAACCTTGATGCGATTTCGTTACTTGCACTAATCGCCTTTGAGAGAAAAGACTGGCTACAGGCAAAGGCAGCGTTTGAGGTGCTACTTGCAAGTATGGATGAGTCTGATACGCGCTATGCTATGATCAACCAACGTATTAGCGAAATCGATCTACAAATTGCTCAGCAAAACGTGGCAACCAGTGGCGAGCAGTTAGCGGCTCAAAGTATTCAAGTTACCGTTGATATCGATGGCCAACTTGTAGATAAACAGCCCAATAACGGTATTTTGTTTGTGTTTGCTAAAGCGGCTAAGGGATCACCGATGCCTTTAGCCGTGGTCAAACTAACAGACTATAGCTTTCCAATTACGGTTGAGCTGAGCGATGCTAATGCCATGATGGCAGGGCTAAACTTATCGAGTGCGAGTGAAATTATCATTTCTGCGCGTATCTCTAATGATGATTCAGTTATGCCAAGCACTGGGGAGCTTGAAGGGCATTCTCAAGTGCTTGCTTCTAAAGAGGTGCGCCAAGTGCAACTGAACATTGATACATTAATACCTTAAGGATTTGAGATGTTAAAACAAGGCTTACTTTTATTATGTTTACTCACGTTATCGGGTTGTGCTCAAGTGCCTGAGAGTAAATATGATGAGCGCGATCCCATACAAAGTGTAAACAGACCTATTTATGACTTTAATATGGACGTACTTGATGCTTATATTTTAAGGCCTGCGGCAGTGGGTTATATAACAGTAACCCCACAGCCTGTGCGTCGAAGTATTGTGCATTTTACCGATAATATTACAGCACCGGTTGATATTATTAATGCGGGTCTGCAAGGAAAGCCAAGCAGTGCCGGAATTAATTTTGCGCGCTTTTTAGTGAACTCTACGGTGGGGGTGTTTGGCTTATTTGACGTTGCAAGTTCGTTAGGGCTTGAAGTAACTGATGAAGATTTTGGCCAAACCTTAGGTGTGTGGGGAGTAGGCGATGGTGCCTATTTAATGATCCCTGCAATGGGGCCATCAACTGCACGCAACTTAACCGGTGATGTTGTTGATAATGTGGTTTTACCTAAAATTGCACTGACAACACCACAAACAATTTTAGTGTTTGCGTTAAAGGCGGTTGAGGCAAGGGCGTCTTTAATGGCTCAAGAGGGTTTATTAAATGATTCATTAGACCCATACCTGTTTGTTAAAGACATTTACTTTCAGCGTCAGTTATATGAACTCTACGATGGCAATCCGCCAATAAAAGAAGAGCCTGAAGATTTTGACGAAGATTTCTTAGAAAGCCTTTAATAAAAATAAAACGCCAGCAAATGCTGGCGTTTTATTTTTAGTTATTAATTACTAGGGTCTGTTGACCTTTGCGGATTACAATTTGTTCAAACTAGGAGCGGTTTAATCGCGGCGCGAGGTTTGTAACCTA